>CAYGUQ010000158.1:0-8598 GCA_964352995.1 uncultured Rhodobacterales bacterium | reverse complement strand
CTCCGGCGCGAGGCGGCCGAGCGGCAGGCGGCTGGCAGCCCGCCCTTCGGGCGCATGGCGGCGGCGATTCTCTCCGGCCCCGACGAGGCGAAGACCTGGGAGGCGGCGCGCGCGCTGGCGCGGGCGGGCGCCCCGCTGGAGGCGGCCGGGGCGCGGCTGTTCGGCCCGGCGCCGGCGCCGGTCGCCCGCATCCGCGGCCGTTTCCGGGTGCGGCTGCTCGTGAAGGCCCCTCGGACCGCGGCGCTGCAGCCGGCCCTGCGCGCCTGGATCGCGGCGGCGCCGCCGCGGGGCGGCGTGCGGCTGGCCGTCGACGTCGACCCGCAGAGCTTTCTCTAGCAAGGCGCCTCGGCGGGCGCAGGGCGTCGGGCGGCGTGGACTGGGGCGGCGGCGGCGCCGCACGCCTCGATCGCAGTCGTGGTCAGCCGCCATCCGCGCGGCCGTCGCTCAGACCGGCCGCCGCGCAGGCCGGCGTCGACGGCGCGGCCCCGACGAAGGGCGTCGCGCCGCAAATATCGCCGTCCATGGCGCCGCAGGTGCGAGGTCGTGTTGCGTTCCGCCGAAAGGCTGTGCTAGCCACCGCCCATCGCTGGGGCCGCGGCTCTGGCGTTTTTCCTGCGCAGGGTCGGCACTTCTCCGGCCAGGCGTCCCGAGTCCAGCCAGAGGGTGGTTCGTGTCCGACAACACTCCCGTCACAGACGTCGCCGGACGCTACGCCGCCGCGCTGTTCGAACTGGCCGACGAGGCCGGCTCGCTCGACGCGGCGGAGGGGCATCTCGACGCCCTTTCCGCCGCCCTCGCCGAGAGCGCCGACCTTCGCGCCCTGGTCTCGTCGCCGATCTACAGCCGCGAGGAGCAGGGCGCCGCGATGGCCGCAGTCTGCCGCGCGATGGAGATCGGCGCGCCGACGGCCAACCTCATCGGGCTGATGGCCGCCAAGCGCCGGCTTTCCTCCCTGCCCCACGTCATCCGCGCCTTCCGCGCGCAGCTGGCCAAGCGCCGCGGCGTGGTCTCCGCGCAGGTCCGCGCCGCCGCGCCGCTCTCGGACGCGCAGCGCGAGGAGCTCGAGCGCGTGCTGCGCGCCGCCGCCGGCGCGGACATCGCGCTCGACATCACCGTAGACGAGACGCTGATCGGCGGCCTCGTCGTCAAACTGGGCTCGAAGATGATCGACACGTCGATCCGCTCGCGCCTGTCCAGGCTTCAAACCGCCATGAGAGAGGTGGGCGTATGACCATCCAGGCCGCCGAGATTTCTGCAATCCTCAAGGAGCAGATCAAGAACTTCGGACAGGAGACGGAAGTCTCCGAAGTGGGCCTCGTGCTCAGCGTGGGCGACGGCATCGCCCGCGTGCACGGGCTCGACAACGTCCAGGCCGGCGAGATGGTCGAGTTCCCCGGCGGCGTCCGGGGCATGGCGCTGAACCTCGAGGCCGACAACGTCGGCATCGTGATCTTCGGCGACGACCGCGCCATCAAGGAAGGCGACACGGTCAAGCGCACCAACTCGATCGTGGACATCCCGGTCGGCAAGCAGCTCCTCGGCCGCGTCGTGGACGCTCTCGGCGACCCCATCGACGGCAAGGGTCCGGTGGTGTTCGAGAGCCGCCAGCGCGCCGACGTCAAGGCGCCGGGCATCATCCCCCGCAAGTCGGTGCATGAGCCGATGCTGACCGGCCTGAAGGCGATCGACTCGCTGATCCCCGTCGGCCGCGGCCAGCGCGAGCTGATCATCGGCGACCGCCAGACCGGCAAGACCGCCGTGGCGCTCGACGCCATACTCAACCAGAAGAGCTACAACGACGCCGCCGACGGCGACGAGAACAAGAAGCTCTACTGCATCTACTGCGCCGTGGGCCAGAAGCGCTCCACCGTCGCCCAGCTCGTCAAGAAGCTGGAGGAGACCGGCGCGATGGAGTACTCCATCGTCATCGCCGCCACCGCCTCCGAGCCGGCGCCGCTGCAGTATCTCGCGCCCTACGCCGCGTGCACCATGGCGGAGTACTTCCGCGACAACGGGATGCACGCGCTGATCATCTACGACGATCTCTCCAAGCAGGCCGTGGCCTATCGCCAGATGTCGCTGCTGCTGCGCCGTCCGCCGGGCCGCGAGGCGTATCCGGGCGACGTGTTCTACCTCCACTCGCGCCTGCTGGAGCGCGCCGCGAAGCTGAACGACGACAACGGCAACGGCTCGCTGACCGCCCTTCCGATCATCGAGACGCAGGCCGGCGACGTGTCGGCCTACATCCCGACGAACGTGATCTCGATCACCGACGGGCAGATCTTCCTGGAGACCGACCTCTTCTACCAGGGCGTCCGCCCGGCGGTGAACGTCGGCCTCTCGGTGAGCCGCGTCGGCTCCTCGGCGCAGACCAAGGCGATGAAGTCGGTCGCCGGATCGATCAAGCTGGAGCTGGCTCAGTATCGCGAGATGGCCGCCTTCGCGCAGTTCGGCTCGGACCTCGACGCCGCCACCCAGCGCCTGCTGGCCCGCGGCGCGCGCCTGACCGAGCTTCTGAAGCAGCCGCAATACGCGCCGCTGACCAACGAGGAGCAGGTCTGCGTGATCTACGCCGGCACCAAGGGCTACCTCGACAAGATGCCGGTATCGGCGGTGGGCAAGTTCGAGCGGGGGCTGCTGCAGCACCTGCGCGGCCCGGCCAAGGACGTGCTCGAGACGCTGCGCAAGAACGACGGCAAGGTCGCCGGCGATCTCGAAGCGAAGATCAAGGGCGCGATCGAGGATTTCGCCAAGGGCTTCTCCGCCTGATCCGTCAGCAAGACCTCGGGAGACGCGGCGCATGCCCAGCCTCAAGGACCTGAAGAACCGGATCAATTCGGTCAAGTCCACGCGCAAGATCACCAAGGCCATGCAGATGGTCGCCGCCGCCAAGCTGCGCCGCGCGCAGGAGGCGGCGGAGGCCGCGCGGCCCTATGCGGAGCGGATGGAGGGCGCCGTGGCGAACCTCGCCGCCGTCGCCAAGGGCAGCCCGACCGCGCCGACGCTGTTCACCGGCACGGGCCGCGACGCGTCGCACCTGCTGCTGGTGTGCACGTCCGAGCGCGGGCTCTGCGGCGGCTTCAACTCCGCCATCGTCCGGCTCGCCCGCAAGAAGATCGCGGAGCTGCAGGCGGCGGGGAAGACGGTGAAGATCATCACCGTCGGCAAGAAGGGCCGCGACCAGCTGCGCCGCGACTACGGCGCGCTGATGGTCGCCCATGTCGACATGACCGAGGTGAAGCGCCTCGGCTACGGCGACGCGCGGCGCATCGCGGACGACGTTCTCGGCCGCTTCGCCGAGGGCGAGTTCGACGTGTGCTGGCTGTTCTACAGCGTGTTCAAGAGCGTGATCGCGCAGGAGCCGGTGGCGCCGCAGATCATTCCGGTCACCGCGCCGGAGGAGGCCGCCGCGGAGGGCCCCGGCTACGAGTACGAGCCGGACGAGGACGCCATCCTGGCGGACCTGCTGCCGCGCAGCGTCGCGGTGCGGATCTTCACCGCGCTGCTGGAGAACGCCGCGTCCGAGCAGGGCGCCCGCATGAGCGCGATGGACAACGCCACGCGCAACGCCGGCGAGATGATCGACCGGCTGAACATGCAGTACAACCGTTCGCGCCAGGCCGCGATCACAACGGAACTCATCGAGATCATCGCAGGCGCCGAGGCGCTCTAAGGCAAGGGGACGGTCACGTCATGGCCCAGGTCGGGAAAATCAAGCAGGTCATCGGCGCCGTCGTCGACGTTCAGTTCGACGGGCATCTGCCGGCGATCCTCAACGCGCTCGAGGCCGACAACAATGGTCGCATCGTGTTCGAGGTGGCGCAGCATCTCGGCGAGAACACCGTGCGAGCCATCGCGATGGACAGCACCGAGGGCCTCGTGCGCGGCCAGGAAGTGCGCGACACCGGCGGCCCGATCACGGTGCCGGTGGGCGACGGCACGCTCGGCCGCATCATGAACGTCATCGGCGACCCGATCGACGAGAAGGGCGAGGTCGTCGCCAGCGAGCGCCGCGCCATCCACCAGCCGGCCCCGAGCTTCGAGGCGCAGTCCACCACCTCCGAGGTGCTGGTCACGGGCATCAAGGTGATCGACCTGCTCGCCCCCTACGCCAAGGGCGGCAAGATCGGCCTGTTCGGCGGCGCCGGCGTCGGCAAGACCGTGCTGATCCAGGAGCTGATCAACAACATCGCCAAGGTGCACTCGGGCTACTCGGTGTTCGCCGGCGTCGGCGAGCGCACCCGCGAGGGCAACGACCTCTACCACGAGTTCATCGAGTCGGGCGTCATCAACATCGACAAGCTCGAGGAGTCGAAGGTGGCGCTGGTTTACGGCCAGATGAACGAGCCGCCGGGCGCCCGCGCGCGCGTCGCGCTGACCGGCCTGACGCTGGCCGAGCAGTTCCGCGACCAGTCGGGCACCGACGTGCTGTTCTTCGTGGACAACATCTTCCGCTTCACGCAGGCGGGCTCCGAGGTGTCGGCGCTTCTCGGCCGCATCCCCTCGGCGGTGGGCTACCAGCCGACGCTGGCCACCGACATGGGCCAGCTGCAGGAGCGCATCACCTCGACCAACCGCGGCTCGATCACCTCGGTGCAGGCGATCTACGTGCCGGCGGACGACCTCACCGACCCCGCGCCGGCCACGTCCTTCGCCCACCTCGACGCGACGACCGTGCTCAACCGCGCGATCTCCGAGCTTGGCATCTACCCGGCGGTCGATCCGCTCGACTCGACGTCGCGCCTGCTCGACCCCGCGGTGATCGGCGAGGAGCACTACAACACCGCCCGCGCCGTGCAGGGCATCCTCCAGCGCTACAAGTCCCTGCAGGACATCATCGCCATCCTCGGGATGGACGAGCTGTCGGAAGAGGACAAGCTGACCGTGGCCCGCGCCCGGAAGATCCAGCGCTTCCTTTCCCAGCCCTTCGACGTGGCGCAGGTGTTCACGGGCTCGCCCGGCGTGCAGGTGCCGCTGGAGAAGACCATCGACAGCTTCAAGCGCGTCTGCGAGGGCGAGTTCGACCATCTGCCGGAGGCCGCCTTCTACATGGTCGGCGACATCGACAGCGTGATCGAGAAGGCCCAGCGCATGGCCGCCGAAGCGGCGTAAGGGACGGATCATGGCGAGCATCAAGGTCGATCTCGTGTCGCCGGAGCGCATGCTCGCCTCCGTTGACGCAGACATGGCGCAGCTTCCCGGCATGATGGGCGAGTTCACCGCCCTGCCGGGGCACGCGCCCTTCCTCTCCACCCTGCGGCCGGGGATCGTCGCGATCCACGCCGGCGGCAAGGCGGAGGAGTACTTCGTGACCGGCGGCTTCGCCGAGGTCTCGCAGGAGGCCGTCTCGGTGCTCGCCGAGCAGGCGGTGCCGCGGGGCGAGCTGACGCGCGAGTTCCTGAGCGCGCGGCTCTCCGAGGCCGAGGCCGCGCTCGCAGCGGCGCCGGAGGCCGCCAAGGCCGCCGCCGCGCTGCTCGTGAACGACTACCGCACGGCGCTGCAGGCGCACGGCGGCTGATCTGCGGGCGGAGGGCCGGAGCGTGCACCCGCGTTACGCCCCGGTTCTGTTCGGCCTGCTGCTGTCGGGGCTGATGTCCCTGATCGTCTCCGGCGTCGCGACGGTGCGCGCCGCCGGCCTCTCCGACGGGTTTCCCGCGCTCTGGCTGTCCTCCTGGCTGGCGAGTTGGGGCGTCGCCTTCCCGGTGGTGCTGGTGATCGCGCCGCTGGTGCGCCGCGTCGTCGCGAGGCTCACGCGCGCGCCGGGCGCCTGAGGCGCCCCGTCCAGTCCGATTTGCGCATCGCCGATCTCGCGGCCTAGCTTTCCTGATCCGATCGGGATCGAGTGGAGCGCTCCAAGGGCGCGGCCGGGCGCAAACATGGACGAGCCTCGCCGAGGCGCGGCGTTGGCTGCAGTGCTTGCGACCGTCGCCGGCGCGCGTCATCGCCGGCGATCCGCTCGACATTCCCGACGCGTTCATCGCGCGCGCTGTCGAGGGCGCTCAAGGCGGACCGGTGTTCGTCGCGTCTGCGGGAAACGAGGGCGAGTCGCAGCCGGGCGCGCTGGCGGCGCTGCCGATCTACGTGCGCGACCACCTGCGTCGCGCCGGGCGGGACGACAGGGTCAGTCCTCTCTAGAAAGCGTGGCTGTCGGTGATCGGTCTCGGTGCGCCGGGCGACATCCCCGGCGTCGCACCCTTCGCGTCGGATAGCGGCGCGGGCGGCGCCTGATCGACCCATCGCGCCTCGAGAACCAGTTCATGGCGCTCGCCGAGACCGCAGCGGGCGCCTGCGCGAGGCCGACGACGCCGGCGCGGCCCTGCGCTGGGCGCAGCTGTTCTAGGCGTCCCGCACGACGCGGAAGGTGAGGTTGAGCCGGCCGCCGCCCGCCAGCAGCCGCGACGCGCCGAAGCGGATGCGGTCGATGCCGTGATAGGCGAGCCGCGCCGCGCCGCCCATCACCGCGACGTCGCCGCTCTCCAGCCACAGCGAGGCGGTGGGGTCCTCCCGCCGCAGCCCGCCGACGCGGAGGAGGCCGGGGTCCCCGAGCGAGACCGAGACGACGGGGGCCTCATAGGCGTTCTCGTCGGCGTCGCGGTGCAGGCCCATGCGGGCGCCCTCGCCATACCAGTTGACGAGCATGCTGTCCGGCGGCTCCGGCCAGCCGGAAACCTCGCGCCAGACGCCCAGCGCGGCCTCCGGGATGGCGGGCCAGGGGCGGCCGGTCTCGGGGTGTTCGGCGGCGTAGCGGTAGCGGCCGCGGGAGACGATCCAGCCGACGCGGCCGGCCGACGTCATCCGCACGGTCATGGGCTTGCCCCAGGGCGTGACGGGGCGCATCAGCGGCGCCGCCGCCGCGACGCCGCGCACGGCCGCGACGAGCGCCTCCTGCGCCTCCGTCGCGAGCAGTCCGCGCCAGACGGCGACGCCCCTGAGGTCGAGCGGAGGAGGCCTGGAAGCCATGGCGCGACCATGCCGCCGGGCCGCCCATCCGGCAAGCCGGGAGGCGAAAACCGTCGCAATCCGCAGCGATTGAGGGGCGCGGCGCGCTTGCGGGCCGCGGGGGAGCGCCATATATCCGCCCCAGCTTCGCGAAGGTCGGCCGGCCGCCGGTCTTCAGGGATGAGCGTTGGAGGCCGCGCCTTAGGCTCCGGCGCCGCAATCGCCACTGGGAGAGCATTTCATGGCCAAAGTCATCGGCATCGATCTCGGCACCACCAACTCCTGCGTCGCCGTCATGGACGGGTCGCAGCCGAAGGTCATCGAGAATGCGGAAGGGGCCCGCACCACGCCCTCCATGGTCGCCTTCACCGACGGCGGCGAGCGGCTTGTCGGCCAGCCCGCCAAGCGGCAGGCGGTCACCAACGCCGAGAACACCCTCTTCGCCGTCAAGCGCCTGATCGGGCGCCGCCACAGCGACCCCACCGTCGCCAAGGACAAGGGGATGGTCCCGTTCAACATCGTTGAGGGGCCGAACGGCGACGCCTGGGTGCAGGCGCGCGGCGAGAAGTACTCGCCCAGCCAGGTCTCGGCCTTCGTGCTGCAGAAGATGAAGGAGACGGCGGAGGCCTATCTCGGCGAGACCGTCGACAAGGCCGTCATCACCGTGCCCGCCTACTTCAACGACGCCCAGCGCCAGGCGACCAAGGACGCCGGCAAGATCGCCGGCCTTGAGGTGCTGCGCATCATCAACGAGCCGACGGCCGCCGCGCTCGCCTACGGGCTCGACAAGGAGGGCGGCAAGACCATCGCGGTCTACGACCTCGGCGGCGGCACCTTCGACGTGAGCGTGCTGGAGATCGACGACGGGCTGTTCGAGGTGAAGTCGACCAACGGCGACACCTTCCTCGGCGGCGAGGACTTCGACATGCGCCTCGTCGAGTATCTCGCCGACGAGTTCAAGAAAGAGAACGGCATGGACCTGCGCGGCGACAAGCTCGCGCTGCAGCGGCTGAAGGAGGCCGCCGAGAAGGCCAAGATCGAGCTCAGCTCCGCCACCCAGACCGAAATCAACCTGCCCTACATCACCGCCGACGCCTCGGGGCCGAAACACATCGCGATGAAGCTCTCCCGCGCCAAGCTGGAGACCATCGTCGAGGACCTGATCCTCAAGACGCTCAAGCCCTGCGAGAAGGCGCTGAAGGACGCCGGCGTCTCCAAGGGCGAGATCGACGAGGTGGTGCTGGTGGGCGGCATGACGCGCATGCCGCGGGTGGTCGCCGAGGTCGAGAAGTTCTTCGGCAAGAAGCCCCACACCGGCGTCAACCCCGACGAGGTGGTGGCGCTCGGCGCGGCCATCCAGGGCGGCGTGCTGCAGGGCGACGTGAAGGACGTGGTGCTGCTCGACGTCACGCCGCTGTCGCTCGGCATCGAGACGCTCGGCAACGTCGCCACGAAGCTCATCGAGCGCAACACGACGATTCCGACGCAGAAGTCGCAGTCCTTCTCGACGGCTTCGGACAACCAGCCCAGCGTGGAGATCCACGTCGTGCAGGGCGAACGCGAGTTCGCGAAGGACAATCGCACCCTCGGCAAGTTCCACCTGGACGGAATTCCGCCGGCGCCGCGCGGCACGCCGCAGATCGAAGTGACCTTCGACAT
>CAYGUQ010000157.1:0-8621 GCA_964352995.1 uncultured Rhodobacterales bacterium | reverse complement strand
CTCCAGCGCAACGGCCGGCGCCTCCCGCTCAGGCGCGCGAAAACGCCACGCGACGCGCCAGCACCCCGCCGGCAGCCGGCGATAGGGGCCGAAGAGCGCGATCCCGCGGCGCGCGCCGAGGATCTCCACGGCGTCCTCGCGCTCGACGGCGCCGCCGAGCGTCAGGCGGAAGCCGTGCATCGTCAGCGGCGCCGTCATGGCGCCCGGCTCCAGCGGCTTGCGGCCGTCCGAACTTTCCCGCCCCGGCGGCTCGAGAAAGCCCAGCCGGCCCGCGGCTGCCAGCTCGGGCAAAACCTCCAGCAGCCGCGCGTAGATCAGGTCCACCCGCCGCTCGTGCAGCGCCGCCAGCGACTCCAGCCGCGCCTCCAGATGCTCGCGCCGGGCGCGCTCGTCGCGCAGGGCCGTCTCCAGCGCCTCGACCCGTGCGGTGAGCGCCTCGTCGCGCCGCGCCGCGGCGGCGCCGAACCATTTCAGTCCACCCATGCTGCGCTCCGGCTCCCGTTCCACCGCCAGTTCCGCGCCATCGCGGCGATCATCGGCGCCAGCGGGGCGGGCGGCGGCTCCCCGTCCTGTAGCGCCTCCCCGTCCCGCTCCTCCCCGCCCTGCGGCGGTTCGGCGCCGGTCTCCCGCCGCGCGCGCCAGGCCGCGAAGGCCTCCAGGATCGCCCGAGCGCAGGCCTCCACCTCGTCGCCCGGCGGCGCTGGGACGCACGCCGTCGCGCCGCCCTCGCGCATCGCCTGACAGTCCGAAGTCGCCGTCGCCGCGCCCAGCGCGCGCGCCTCGATCAACGTGCCGCTGGTCTCGCCGTTGGAGGGATGGCGCAGGTTGAGGATCAGCCCGCATCCGGTCATTCCGGCTGCGAAGCCGTCGTCGTCCAGCCGGCCGGCGAAGTCGACGCGGTCGGCGACGCCGAGCTCGGCGGCGTCGGCGCGCGGGTCGTAGCGGTCGGGGTCGGGGATCTCGCCCGCGACCAGCATCCGCAGCAGCGGCAGCTCCCCGGGCTCGACGCGGCAGCTCGCCCGGTAGAAGGCGCGCACCGCCTCGCGCACGCGCTTGGGCCGGGTGACATGGCCGAACACGCCCACGGTGAAGACCGCGCTGCGCGGCGCGCGGGGCGGCGGCGCGATCTCCGGCCGCGGATGGTCGAAAACCCGGAAACGCGGCAGCGCAGCGGCGGGGATCCGGCTCTCCAGGATCAGCTTCAGTGCGGCGAAGCGGCTGTGGGTCCAGATCTCGTCGGCCCCGCGCAGGGCGTGGCCGAGCATGTGGGTGACGTATTCGAAGGCCGGCGCGGCGCGGCCGGCGCGGAAATCCTCCAGCAGCCGCCCGCCCGCGGGACCGTACTGGTCCTCCAGCCCCGCCGTCAGGGCGACGGTCGAGAAGCCGCCGAGCCCCCGCCCGGCGGCGAGGTTGAGCGCCATCCAGCAGCAGGGCTCGTGGATCACCGCGACCGCGCGGGCGGCCGCCTCGCCGCCCGAAGGCGGGAGGCGGCGCAGCTCCCGCAGGGCGGCGTGGACGGGGATGTGGGCGGCGTTGTTGGCGAGGAAGAACAGGTGGATCTCCCCCGGCGCCGCGACACGGGGCCAGGCGGCGTCCTCAACGCGCGCGAAGCCCTCGCAGAGGCCGCCCGGCGCCTCCGTCACCACGCTGAGCGCCCCGGGCGGGACGCCCAGCCGGCGCAGCTCGCGCAACAGCCGCCCGGCGTAGGCGGCGGTGCCGGTCGTCGCCGGCGGAACCGGGGTATGCAGGCGGATCATCCCGCGCCGCCGTCGGCGGCCTCGAGCCGCAGGGTGCGGATGGTCAGCGCGGCGTCCGCCGCCGCCCAGGCGCGGAACTCGAAGGGAACGGCGCCCTGCGCCTGCGGCGCCTCGAAGGCGACCGTGACGCGCCGCTCGCCCCCTGCGCGCCGAGACGACGCCGGCAGCTCCGACAGCGCCGCCGCCCAGACGACCGCGCCCGAGCCGAGCACGGCCTCGAACCGCGCCGCCTCGCGGGTCTTGCGGGGCGCCAGAAGCCGCCGCGGGCGCTCCGGCGCTGCGACGGCGAGGCGGAGGCGGTAGCGCCCCGGCGGCAGCGGAAGATAGGGGCCGAACACGGCGTGGCCCTCCTCGCCCGGCTCGATCTCCACGCCGCCGTCCCAGTCCAGCGCCGCGCGCGGGCGCAGCCGCAGCGCGGGGCGCAGGTCCACGGGCAGGCGGAGCGCGCCCGCCCCCGCGGCGCCCGAGCCCTCCAGCGCCGCCAGCCGCGCCTCCAGCGGCGCCAGCGCGTCGCGCAGCGGCGGGGCGACGGCGGCGTCGGTGTCGATCTGGTTGAAGCCCCAGAAGCTGCGCAGCGAGGCGCGCAGGCGGTTGGGCTTGAACGGCGGGCGCAGCCCATCGGGCGCCGTGACGGGCGCGGTCCCGTCCAGCGCCTCGCGCCAGAAATCCGGCGTCAGGAACGCGTCGAACACGCCGACATGCTCGTGCGGGGCCGGCGCGCGGCCGTCCCGCGCCAGCGCGTAGGGCGCTCCGAGCAGGAAATGCGCCGCCTTGCCGAAATAGGCCGCCTCCACCGTCGCGCTGGAGCTGAGCGAGGCGACGGCCGCGATCTGGTCGGTCGCGACGAGGCTGTAGAAGTTCTCCGCCGCCGTTTCGGCGTTGGGGCAGCGCGCCAGGATCGCGCGGGAGTGCGGCGAGCGCGGCTGCAGCGGATGCTCCTTGACGTAGACGCGCGAGAAGCCCCGCGCGAGCGCCGCGATCTCCTCGAGATAGTCCGTCGCGCCGACGAAGGCGCCGTCGCGGATCTGGCTGCGGTCGTCGGCGACCTGCATCAGGAACAGCAGGCTGCGGGGTTCGAGCGCCTTCTCGAACAGCCGCTGCGCCGCCGCCGCCTGCACGCCCGCCATCAGGCGCAGCAGGTCCTCCCGCACCGCATGGCGCGCCAGCGCGGCGCGGACCGCCGCGAGGTCGCTGCGGAAGCCCAGAAAAATGTCGTCGAGAAAGCGCGCCGGATGGTTGATGACGTCGATATGGGGCACGCCTACCCGGCGCAGGCAGCCCTCCAGCATCGGCGGCGTCTCGAAGCCGATCACCAGCGCGTCTCGGAACAGGCCATGGATGAAGGTCTCGACCAGATCGGGCGCCGCCGCGGCGGTGGAGAGCCGCGCCCAGCCGTCGCTGGAGCGCGGCAGGCCGAAGGCTTCGTAGATCAGCGCCGCCGCGGCGCCGTCCACGCCCTCGCTCGCCACCGAGCCGCGACCCCAGACCACCGTCTCGATCGGCAGCCGGGTCGCCAGGCTCAGCGGCGCGCCGAGCAGCTGCCGCAGCCAGCGGATGTTGTAGTGCTGCGTCGGCCGCCAGCGGTAGGGCGACGGGCGCAGGAAGTCTCCGGTGAAGACGATGCGCCGGACGGCGCCGCCGGCCGTCACGGCGCCGCCTCGGGCCGCCGCCGGGCGCAGCGCAGGAAGGCGATCAGCTCGCCGAACGCGCGTGCCGGCGACAGCTCGCGCTCCACGAAGGCGCGCGCCGCCGCCCCGAGGGCGGCGCGCAGGCCGGGGTCGCGCTCCAGCCGCAGCAGATGCGCGACGAACTCCAGCCGCCCGTCGGCGACCAGCAGCGCGCGCTCCCTCGCCGCCTCAAGGCCTCGAACCGCCTCGCGGCTGTTGACCGAGGGCAGGCCCGCGGCCATGGCGTCGAGCGTCTTGATCTTCAGCCCGCCGCCCATGAACACCGGGTTCACCAGCGCGTCCGCCGCAGCCATCGTGGCCCCGAGGTCGTCGACCCGGCCGAGCAGCGTCACCCCCGGCGGCGGGGCGGGGATCGCGCCGCAGACGCCGCCGGCCACCGACAGCGCGAACCGCCCCGCGCCGGCAGCCAGCAGCGCCGGCCAAACCTGGTCGAGCATCCAGCGCAGCCCGGCGATGTTAGCCTCGGCGTAGGAGCCGACGAACAGCAGCCGCATCGGACCCGGATCCGACGGCCCTGGCGGGGCCGGCGGCGGCAGGGGCGGCGCGTGCGGCGCCACGATCACGCCGGGCAGGCCGAGCCGGCCGCGGATGTCACCGGCGTCGGCGTCGGAGATCGCGATCACCGCGTCGTAGGCGGCCATGATCTCCCGCTCCTCCATCGCGGTCGGCGCGATCGACGGGGCGGCGCCGAAGCGGGCGAAGCTCAGCGAGCGCTGGGACATCACGTCGTGGCTGTCGAGCAGCGTCACGGTTCCGGATGGGACCGCGTCGAGAAGCCACGACCGGTCGAGATACTCCACGATCACCGCGTCGGGTCGCTCGGCGGCCAGCCAGCCGCGCGCGGCGGCCAGCCAGTCGGGGCGCACGCGGTCGCGCAGGAACGGATGGCGCGAGCGCCTGTCGCCGCCGATCTGCTCGCCGGCCGCCTTGTCTGCGCCACCGCCGGCACCCGCGGGCGGCGGCGCGTCGTGCGGCGTGATCCGAATCGCCCCGACCGAGGCGGACGCGGCGCCGGGCGCAAAGCTGAGCACGGAGAAGTCCGTCTCCGCCGCCAGCGCCGCGTAGAGCGTCGCCAGCCGCGCATGGCTGCCGAAGGCGCTCTCCCAGAAGGGAATGTCGGTGAGCGCGATCAATCTGGGGGGCGTCTCCGGCCGCATCGCCGCGCCCGGACCTAGCGCGCCGCGTCGGCTTCGGGGGCGGACGCCGCGGGGCTCGGGCTGACGACGAATCGCGACAAGCCGAGCGCGCGCGGCGGCGATGCACCTTGGAGGTCGAAGTCCAGGAACAGGAACCCGGCGCGGCGTTCGGCCGACGGCGCCGCCTCGATGCGCAGGCGGAGCCCGCCGGCCCCCGCCGGCACCGCGGACAGGGCGCATGCGCCGGACCCGGGGCTCTCCACGCGCAGAAGCCCGGCCGCGGCGTCGGGGCCGGCGCCGTCGGAGAAGCGCGCCTCGGCCTCGACGACGCAGGCGCCGCGCCAGGGCGCCGGCAGAACGACGCTGGCCCGCCCGCCAGGAGCCGTCCAGCGCCGCGGGACGCCGTCGGGGTCGATCCGGGGCCCGCTCCAGCCGGCGCCGAGCGTCGCCGCGTCAAAGGGCAGGTCGAGGGAGGCCGGCCAGCTTCGGGCCGGCGCGGCGGGGTCGGCCTCGGCGGCGAGCGCCGCGGCGAGGGCCAGGGGGTCGCGCCGGACACCCGCGACGTCAGCCGCCGCGCCGGCCGGGACCGCGGTTTTGAGAAGATAGACGTCGGCCTCCAGCGAGGCGAGGCGCATCTCCAGCGCCTCGGCGCGCGCCTCGGCGTCCAGCCCCGCCATGGCGGCGCGGCGCAGCGCCGCGAAGGCGTCGACCAGCGCGCCGCGCAGCAGGAACTGCGCCTCCGTCAGGTCGCGCAGATCCAGCGCCGCGCCCGCCGCGCCCGCCAGGGCGCCCGACAGGGCCGCGTCAGCGCCGGCCAGGGTCCGCCCGTGTCCATCGTCGCCGCCCATCGCCATGCGCCCGTTCCGGTATGGCGCCGCACGTCCGGGGCCGCCTCGGCGGCGCCGGCCGCAGGCGCGGCATGATGCTTAGACCAAGCCGCGCGGAGGGTCCAGCCGCGCGCCCAGAAGGCGGCCGGGCCACTCGATTGCAATCAAAAGACGCATCGCATACTCAGGTTCGCGTCGCGCCATGCCGACGATCGTCTGAGGTTCCACCGCATGGAAGACCCCGCCCGGAGCGACTTCTCCGACCCTCGCGGCCGCATGGGCCGGAGCGTCGATCCCGCGCTCGAGGACCGCGTCGCGGCGCTGGAGAGCCGGATCGAGGATCTCTCGTTCAACCTGCGCATGATGGACCGGGCGCTGGACGCCGTGGCGCTCGCGCATCGCGTCGAGCCGCCCACGCCGCAGGACTATCCGGCGAACGCCTCGATCACGCCGGAGATGGTCGAGGACGACGCGCCGGGATTTCACCAGCTTCAGCGCGATTCACGGGGCCGGGCCTATCGCTGGACCGGCCCGGAGACGGACTTCCACTTCATCGTGGCCGTCGACCGCTCCGCGCCGCGGCTCGTGCGCCTGACCTATGCGCGCAGCGTCGATCCGGCCGTCCTGCACACGACGCGGCTCTTCGTCGACGCGCGGGAGACGCCGCTGCGCAGGGGCCGCGACGGGCTGGAGGCCGTGCTGCCGCAGCTCGACGCCACGATGCACCCGACCCATCTGGCCTTCCTCGTGGAGCGCACCGTGAGCCCGTCGGAGCTTCCGGACGCCGGTTCCGACCGCCGCAAGCTCGGGATCTCTTTCTACAGCCTCGACATTGAGTGAGCGCATGAGCACGCTCAGCGCCACCGTCGCCGTCTGCACCTACAACCGCTACGACCATCTGCCCAAATGCGTCGAGTCTCTGACGCGCCAGACGCTGGACCCGGCGCGCTTCGACGTCGTGGTCGTGGACAACTCCCCCGACGCGACGCGCGCCGCCGAGGCGGGGGTCGCCATGCAGGCGATCGGCGGGCCGAGGCTGACCTACCTGCTCGAGAAGACGCCCGGGCTGTCGAACGCGCGCAACGTGGCCGCGTGCGCGAGTTCGGCCGACGTGATCGCCTTCATCGACGACGACGCGATCGCCGAGCCGGACTGGCTGGAGCGGATCGTCGACGCCTTCGAGAGCTTTGGCGACAAGGCCGGCGTCGTCGGCGGGCGGATCGATCCGATCTGGGAGTCGGCGCGGCCAAACTGGCTCTCCGACCGGATGCTCGGTCAGGTGTCGGTGGTCGACTGGGGCGGATCGCTGCGGGTGGCCGGCCCTGACGAATGGTTCGCCGGCGCCAACATCGCCTATCGCCGGGCGCTGCTGCAGAAGGTCGGCGGCTTCGCGGTCAATCTCGGGCGAATTGGCGGCTCGGGCGCCTCGCTGCTGAGCAACGAGGAGAGCGCGGTCAACGACGCCGCCGTCGCGGCGGGGCTGCGGCTGATCTATGCGCCCGACGCCCGGGTGTCGCATCTGGTGGACAGCCGCCGGCTCACCCGCGAGTGGTTCCGCCAGCGCATCGCCTGGCAGGCGGTCTCCGACCTGCTGGCCCGCCCGGAGACGACGCTGCGCGACCCCGCGCGCCACTGGCGCTCAGTGATCGACTTCCTTGACACGCTGCCGCCTTCCGAGCGGCAGCTCTCCGGGCTGCACGTCGACACCGAGGACCCCGATCTGTTCCAGCGGCAGCTCGGCGCCGTCTATGGAATGACCGTCACGGCGCTGACGGGCTTTCGCGAGGTGAACGCCCCCGCGCCGGGCGACCGGCGATGACGGCCGCCGGATGACCGCCTTCCTCATCCTGTCGCCGGCGCCCACCCATCCCGTTGATTTCGGGCACCGCAAGCGCGTGAACGCGGTCTGCGCGGCGCTGAAGCGGCACGGGGCCTTGGTGCACTTCCTCCACTACCCCATCGACGGCGAGTGGCGGCGCGGCTTTCCAACCGAGGCGCACGCCGCGATGAGCGCGTCCTGGGACGTGGTGGAGCACATCGCGCCCAGCGTGCCGCCCCATCCCCTCGCGAAGGGCCTCGACCACGAGATCGACGAATGGTGGGACCCCGCCATCGGGACCCACCTCGACTGGCTGTTCGCGCGCGCGCGCTTCGACGCCTTCATCGTCATCTACACCTATCTCTCCCGCGCGCTGACCCACGCCCCGCCGGGCGTGACGCGCATCCTCGACACCAACGACTGCTTCACCGGCCGCCGCGCGATGCTGGAGGCCGCCGGCCTGAAGCCGGAGTTCTTCCATCTCGACCGCACGCAAGAGGCGATCGGGCTCGACCGCGCCGACGTGACCTGGGCGATCAAGGAGGAGGAGCGCCAGTTCTTCCGCACGATCACCAAGTCGACCGTCGTGACGACGCCGCACGCCGACCCCGCCGCGCCGGTCCGGCGGCCGGCGCCGTCGGACGTCCTGCGCGTCGGCGTCGTGGGCGCCCGCAACAACGTCAACCTCGTCAACATGCGGCGCTTCATCGAACGCTTCGCCGCCGCCAGAAAGGTCGCCGGCGCGCCGGCGAAGCTGATCATCGGCGGATCGGTGTGCGACGAGCTGCGCCGCTTCGTCGTCCCGGGGCCATGGCTGGAGCTGCGCGGCCGCTTCGACGCCGCGGCGGACTTCTACGCCAGCGTGGATGTCGCGGCGGTGCCGATGGAGTTCAGCTCGGGCCTCAAGATCAAGACCGCCGAGGCTCTCGCCCTGGGAATGCCGGTCGTGTCCACCGCGCACGGCTTCGAGGGCTTCGCGCCCGCCAGCCCGATGCATCGGCTCCCTGACCTCGCCGCCGTGGCCGACGCCCTGATGCGGCTCTCCTTCGCGCGCGACCTGCTGCCCGGGCTCGCGCGCGCCACGGCGCAGGCTCAGGCGGAGGCGGAGCGCGGCTTCGAGGCCGGGCTCGACGCCACCTTCGCCGCGATGGCGCGCCGGACGCCCCGTCCGGCGGTGCTGACGCCGCCGCCCGACTTCGGCGACGCCCGCAGTCTGGGGCGGACGTCGTTCCTGGCGCTGGCGCGCGCGCTAGCCGCCGCGCGGCCGACCGCGATCCATCTGCCGGACGGGCTAGACGCGGCCGCCGCCTGCGCCGCGGCGCGGACGCTCGGCCCGGTCGCGCCGGTCTATCGCGCGGCGGAAGGGCCGACCGGCCTCTGGCGGCGCGCGATAG
>CAYGUQ010000156.1:604-8645 GCA_964352995.1 uncultured Rhodobacterales bacterium | reverse complement strand
ACGAGGACGGTGGCGTCGATCCGTGCGGCGTCGAGCTGCGGCTGGAGTTCCGCGGGGCCGTAGGGGCGCGACAGGACGGGGTCGTCGGCCGGCATCCAGCCATAGTCGCCGCGGCCGGGGTTCCAGTAGTGCTGGTGCGCGTCGACCCGCATCAGACGGGCGCGTCGGCGCGCATCAGCCCTTGCGCCTTGAGCTCCGACCAGAGCGCGGAGGGGATCGTCGCGGCGGCGGCGCGCAGGTTGCTCTCCATCTCCGCCATCCCCTGCCCGCCGGGAATGACCGACACGACGACCGGATGATGCAGCGGAAACTGGAAGGCGGCATCCACGAGGCGCACGCCATGGCGCCGGCAGATCGCCTCGATGCGCCCGACGCGCTCCAGCACCACGTCCGGCGCCGGGTCGTAGTTGTAGAAGGCGCCCGGCTTCGGCCCGGTGGCGAGGATGCCGGAGTTGTAGGCCCCGCCGATCACCACGCCGACGCCGCGCTTGCGGCAGAGCGGCAGGAAGGTCTCCAGCGCCTCCTGCTCCAGCAGCGTGTAGCGGCCGGCGAGCAGGAACAGGTCGAAGTCGCCCCGCTCCAGCATCCACTGGCAGGGCCGCCACTCGTTGACGCCCGCGCCGAAGGCGGCGATCACGCCCTGCTCGCGCAGTTCCAGCAGCCCGCGGTAGCCGCCCGCCATGAACTCCGCGAGCTTCTCGTCCAGAACCGCCTGCGAGCCGTGGTTGAAGACGTCGATGTCGTGGGCGAAGAGGATGTCCACCCGGTCGACGCCCAGCCGCTCCAGCGAGAATTCGAACGAGCGCATCACGCCGTCATAGCCGTAGTCGTAGACCTCCGCGCGGGCCGGCACGTCGAACCACTTGCCGTGGCCCGTGCGCTGCGCCTCGGTGGTCGCCTTCAGCAGCCGCCCGACCTTGGTGGAGAGCACGTATTCGTCGCGCGGCTTGCCCCTGAGAAACCGGTTGAAGCGCGTCTCCGACAGGCCGAGCCCGTAGAGCGGCGCGGTGTCGAAATAGCGCGCGCCGCCGGCCCATGCGGCTTCGAGGATGTCCTGCGCGTCCTCGTCGGAGATGGCGCGGTACAGGTTGCCGAGCGGCGCCGAGCCGAAGCCCAGCTCGGTGAAGGCGAGGGCGCGCCCGTCCCGCGCCCATGTCCGCGTCCTGATCGCCACGTCAGCCCCCTTCGACCGAATGCCTGCGCTACTTGACTGCGCCCGCCGCCATGCCCTGAACGATGTAGCGCTCAAGCACAATCGCCATCGCCAGCAGCGGCGCGATGGCCGCCGTGGAGAGCGCGGCCATCGACCACCAGTTGATGCCCTGGCTGCCGGTCTGGCTCGCCACCATCACCGGCAGCGTGTTGGCGTGGGTCGAGGTCAGCAGCGCGGCGAAGAAATACTCGTTCCAGCACAGCACGAGGCTCAGCAGGAAGGCCGACACCATCCCAGGCAGCACGATCGGCAGCACGATCTGCGCGAAGGCGCCCCAGACCGAGAGGCCGTCGACCATCGCGGCCTCCTCCAGCTCCACCGGCACGGCGGAGAACTGGTCGCGCATGATCCAGATGACGATCGGCAGCACGGTCAGCGCATAGAGCAGGATCAGCCCGATCTGGGTGTCCAGCAGCGCCATCTCGCGGTAGAGCACGAGGAACGGCAGCGCCAGCACCACCGGCGGCAGGATGAGCTGGCTGAGGAAGAAGAACGAGATGTCGGCGTTGCGCATCGGCCCGAAGCGGTAGTTGAAGCGCGAGAGGCCGTAGGCCGCCAGCGAGCCCAGCGTCACCGCCAGCGCCGAGGCCGAGATCGACACGATCAGCGAGTTGACGAAGCGCTTGAAGAACTCCTCCCGCGGCGTCGACGGGCCGAGGATCGTCTCCGGCGAGAGGCCGAGCGAGCGCCAGCCCCGCCAGTCGGGCGTGAACTCCAGCCAGGGCAGGATGTCGCCCTTCATCACGTTGGGCGCCGCCTTGAACGAGGTCGTCAGCGTCCAGAAGATCGGGAACAGGCAGACGAAGGCCCAGAGCGCCAGCGCGCCGTAGACGGCGAGGCGCCCGAAGCGCAGGCGGGGCGGGGCGGTCCGCCCGGTCGTCGCGTCCATGGCGGTCATGCGCCCCTCACATCTCGCGCTGCAGGCGGCGGTTGGCGGCCTTCATCAGCACGGTGATCACCGCCACGATGACGACGAGATAGACCATCGCGAGCATGGTGCCGTAGCCGACGTTCGAGCGGTCCCGGTACTCGCGGAAGATGAAGCTCGTCACGCTGTCGGTCGCGCCGCCCGGCCCGCCGGCGGTGACCGTGATGACGATGTCGGCGAGCTTGAGCTTGAAGATCAGCCGGATCAGCAACGCCGTGATCGAGACCGGCAGCATCAGCGGGAAGATCACCTCGCGGAAGGTCATCCACGGCCCGGCGCCGTCGACCTTCGCGGCCTCCATCACCGACTTGTCGAGCGACTGGAGCCCGGCCAGCAGGATCACCATCATCAGCGGGATCCACGTCCACCCGTCCATGATCATGATCGCCGCGCGGGCGATGGCGGGGTCCGAGAAGAAGGCGGGGTTTTCCCAGCCGAGCTCTCGCGCAAGCCGCGCCACGGGGCCGAAGCGCGTCTCCATCATCGACTTGCCGACCATCCAGCTCACCGCCACGGGCGAGAGCATCAGCGGCAGCAGGAACGCGACTCGGAAGAAGCGCCGCGCCCGGATCTCGCCGTTCAGCATCAGCGCGAGCCCGAAGGCGATGGCGTATTCGACGAGGATCGCGAGGCAGTACCAGACCATGTTGGTCATGGCGTTCCAGTAGAACGGGTCGGCCCACATCTGGCGCAGGTTGTCGACGCCGTTGAAGCTGCGCCCCTGAGCGGAGGCGAGGTTCCAGTCCGAGAACGCGATGGAGAGCCCGAAGACCAGCGGGAACACCACCATCGCCAGCACGAACAGCGCCGCCGGCAGAACGAAGAGCGCGCGCCGCCCCTGCTCGCCGCGCGCCAGCGCCTGCCCCCAGCAGAGCAGCACGCAGAAGACGAGATAGGCGTAGAGGGTCGGCCGCCAGTTCTCGAAGCCGATCTCAAGAGCGCCGCCGGCGTCCAGCGCCTGCGCCAGCGCCGTGGCGGCGAAGAGCAGCGCGCCGCCGCGCGTCATCGCGCGGCCCAACCTGACGCGGCCCGGCGAGACGGCGTCGGGCGTCACGATGTGCAGGACGTCGCCCTGGGCCTTCATGTCTCGACTTTCGTCACGGGATGTTGTGCGGGCCGCCCGGGCCGGCGCGCGCCGGCCCGGGCCGATGCGTCAGAGCCCGAGCGAGGCCTTGTAGAGTTCGACCTGCCGCTCGCGGCCGATCTGGTCGGTGATCTTCTCCCAGGCCGCGGCGATGGCGTCGGCGGTCTCCTGCGCCGAGCCGTACTGGCCGGCGTAGCCCTTCGCCAGCTCGTCCTCCGCGACCGAATAGTACTGGAAGATGCCCGGAATGCGGGGCTCGATGGCGGCGTTGGGGTGGTTGTAGCTGTCGAGGTTCGAGCCGAGATAGTCGGCGACATACGCGCGGTCGTAGCCGGCCTGCTCCCACTCGGCGTAGTCGAAGTGCGAGTTGCGGTAGGGCTGGAAGCCCGACGGATAGGCCGAGGTCCAGAGCGAGATGTCGCGCCCGCCCAGATGCGCCGCCGCCGACCACGCCGCCTTCTGGCGCTTGGGGTCGCCGTCCACCCGCGCCATCACGTAGACGCCCCAGCCGATATAGGCCATGTTCGGGGCCTCGTTGCGGCGGCTCTCCCATGCGCCGGTCTTCGAGTTCCAGACCTCGTCGGAGCCCGGCAGCGCGCTGAAGCCCACCACGTCGCCCACGACCGAGGTGTCGGAGGTGCGGGCGCTGGAGCCGACGTCGCCCCACCATGTCAGCATGCCGCCGGTGCCGGCGAGGAACTGCTGGAAGGCGGTCGTGCCGGGGTCGGCGTTGATCTGGTCGGCGGGGTAGGCGTTCGGCGTGGCGATGAGGTCCATCACCTCCTGGATCGCGCGCACGAAGGCGGGGTTGTTTACCCGCGGCGTCATCGTGTCGGGGTCGAACAGCCAGGACGGGTCGTCGGGGTGCTTGGCGTAGGCGGTGGCGCGGTCCTCAAGAAAGTAGAAGCCGAAGCCGCCCCAGCCCTTGAGCGGGTCGAGGAAGCCGTGCGCCCCGAGCCCGGTCAGCGGGTCGGCCTTGCCGGCGAGGAACTTCGAATGCGCGTTGACCTCTGCCCAGGTGGTCGGCGGCGCCCAGTCGCCGGCGCCGCCCGACGCCGCCCAGGCCTCCGCGAAAGCCGGGTCCTCATAGTAGTCCTTGCGATAGGCGAAGGTGTGGCAGTCGCCGTCGATGGAGATGCGGTAGGTCTTGCCGTCCCAGGTGCCGACCGGGGCCTTCAGGTAGCCGACATAGTCGTCCATATCGATCAGCGACTTCACCCAGCCCGGCATCTCCGAGGCCATGCCGCGGCCGAGCACGTCGCCCTCGAAGGGCGCGCCCATCTCGACGATGTCGAAATCCACCGTGCCGGTGGCGATGCTCTGCTGCAGGCGGGCGTTGTAGTCGGCCTGCGCGAGGTCGATCCAGTTGATCGTGGCGCCGGTGTACTCCTCCCACGGGCGCAGGAAGCCGCGAAACAGGAAGTTGTGCAGGTTCTGGTTGTTGAGCCCCATGAAGGTCAGCTCGACGCCGGCGAACTCGCCCTGGGCCACGGTCTCGCGCGTGGCGCCGAGGCACATCTCGCCGACCTTGCGCCAGTCGGCGTCCGTCGGCGAGCCCATGCCGACGCCGGGGATCTTGAGCAGGTCGGCGCGGAAGCCCGCGTCGGCCCAGGCCGGCCGCACCGAGACGCCGGTCGCGACGCCGCCCATCGCGCCCATGGCCCCGAGGCTGGCGGCGCCCTTCATCACGGACCGGCGCGAAAGGCCCCGGCGCGTCATCAGTTCGTACAGTCCCGGCTTCATGGCCGTTCCTCCCTGGAGCTTCCTCACGGGGCGCTCTGGCGCGGCGCCCTTCATGACGGCGCGCCCTCAGCGGGCGTCGCCGGGCGGCAGCGTCGCCGCCGCGGCCGGCTCCTGTCAAGCGTCTAACATGCTAGCATGTCGAACATGGACAGCCCCATGGCGCTCGGCTACGCATTGTCCGCGACGGCCCGCGCAAGAGGCCCGCTGAGACAGGGAGGACGGCGCCGCATGGCCGAGGTCGCGATCCGCGCGCTGCGCAAGAGCTACGGCGCCGCGGAAGTGCTGCACGGGATCGACCTCGACGTCGCGGACGGCGAGTTCGCGGTGCTCGTCGGCCCGTCCGGCTGCGGCAAGTCCACCCTGCTGCGCATGATCGCCGGGCTCGAAAGCGTCACCGGCGGCGACATCCGCATCGGCGAGCGGGTGGTGAACGCGCTGCCGCCGGCCGAGCGCGACATCGCGATGGTGTTCCAGAACTACGCGCTCTACCCGCACAAGACGGTGGCGGCGAACATGGGCTTCGCGCTCAAGCTGCGCGGCATGTCGCGCGCCGAGGTGCGGCGGCGCGTCGAGGAGGCGGCGACGGTGCTGGGGCTGACGCCCTATCTCGACCGCTACCCGCGCGAGCTCTCCGGCGGCCAGCGCCAGCGGGTCGCCATGGGCCGCGCCATCGTGCGCGACCCGCAGGTGTTCCTGTTCGACGAGCCGCTCTCGAACCTCGACGCCAAGCTGCGGGTGCAGATGCGCACCGAGATCCGCGCGCTCCAGCAGCGGCTGGGCGCAACCACCGTCTACGTCACGCACGACCAGATCGAGGCGCTGACCATGGCCGACCGCATCGTCGTGATGCAGGGCGGGCGCATCGAGCAGCAGGGGCCGCCGCTGGCGGTCTACGACCGACCGGCCAACACCTTCGTCGCCGGCTTCATCGGCTCGCCGGCGATGAACATGATGGCCGGCGTCGCGCGGGCCGAGGGCGGCGCGATCTGGGTCGAGACCGAGGGCGCGCGCCTGCCCGCCCCGCCCGACGCCGCGGCGCGCGACGGCCAGACCGTCGTCTACGGCGTGCGGCCGGAGCATCTGTCGCTGGCCGAGGCCGGGCTGACCGGCGAGGTCGCGGTGATCGAGCCCACCGGCACGGACACGATGGCCGTGCTCCGGCTTGCGGGCGGGGGCGAGGTCGTGGCGCTGCTGCGCGACCGCCCGGCGCTGCGTCTCGGCGCGCCCGTCACCGTCGCGCCGCGGCCGGGGGCGGCGCATCTCTTCGACCCCGGCGGCGGGGCGCGGCTATGAGGGAGACGACATGCTGAAGGGCATCGACCCGCGGCTGAACGCGGAGATACTGGCGACCCTGAGGGCGATGGGCCACGGCGACGTGCTGACCATCGCCGACGCCAACTTCCCCTCCGACAGCGTCGCGCGCGACACGGCGACCGGCCGGCTGCTCAGGATGGACGGCGCCAGCGGCCCCGAAGCCGTGCGCGCCGTGCTGTCGGTGCTGCCGCTCGACACCTTCGTCGACGACTTCGCCATGCGCATGGAGGTGGTCGGCGCGCCGAAGGAGGTTCCGCCGGTGCAGGGCGAGGTGCAAGTCGAGATCGACGCCGCGGAGGGGCGGCCGCGGCCCATGGTCGGGGTCGAGCGCTTCGCCTTCTACGACCACGCGCGGCGAAGCTACGCCGTGATCCAGACCGGCGAGCGCCGCTTCTACGGCTGCTTCATGTTCCGCAAGGGCGTGATCGCCCCCGACGCCTGAGGACCGCCCCATGTCGCCCAGCGCTCCGCGCATCGTCATCCTCGGCGTCTTCGTCGCCGACACCGCCTATCGCGCCGAGCGCCAGCCGCGGATGGGCGAGACCATCCTCGGCCGCCGCTTCGCGCTGGGGCCGGGCGGCAAGGGCTCCAACCAGGCGGTCGCCGCCGCGCAGGCCGGGGGCCGCGTCGCCATCGTGACGCGGCTCGGCGCGGACCCGTTCGGCGCGATGGCGCGGGAGACATGGGCGAGGGCGGGCGTCGAGGCGGCGGCGACCGAGCACCCCGAGAGCTACACCGGCGCCGCCTACATCTTTCTGGAGGACGCGACCGGCGACAACGCCATCATCGTCTGCCCCGGCGCGGCGGGAGACCTCGGGCCGGCGGACGTCGAGGCGCGCGCCGCGCTGATCGGCGGGGCCGCGGTCTTCATGACCCAGCTCGAACAGCCGATCCCCGCAGCGCGCCGGGCGCTGGAGATCGCCCGCGCCGGCGGCGCCCGGACGATCCTGAACCCCGCCCCGGCCGCGCCGCTCGACGACGCGCTGCTGGCGCTCTGCGACGTCGTCACCCCCAACGAGACCGAGGCCGAGGCGCTCACCGGCGTCAGGGTCGAGACGCTGGAGCACGCCGCCCGCGCCGCCGACGCGCTGATCGCCCGCGGCGCCGGCGCCGCCGTGATCACGCTGGGCGCGCGCGGCGCCTTCTACCGAGGCCCTGAGGGCGACGCCCACGCCCCCGCCTTCGCGGCAGGGCCGGTTGTCGAGACCACCGGCGCCGGCGACGCCTTCAACGGCGCTTTCGCGGTCGCGCTCGGGGAGGGCGCGGCGGCGGCGCAGGCCCTGCGCTTCGGCTGCGCCGCGGCGAGCATCTCGGTCACCCGCCCGGGAACCGCCCCGGCGATGCCGTCGCGCGCCGAGATCGACGCGCTGCTCGCCAAGGGCGGCTGAGCGCCGCGCTTCACGCGCGCCCGCCGCTGCGCCATGCTGGCGCGCGCGGCGCGGCGCCTTTCGCGCCCGGCGCCGGCTGGGGAGCCCGATCGATGACCGAGGCGCTGGCCGCCTAGATGACCGAGGCGCTCGCCGCCTACGCGCTCGCCTGGCGGCGGCGCGCCTTCGTCGTGCCGCTCTTCATGGGCGTGCGGCTGCTCTCCATCGGCGTGATCGCCCCGCTCACGGCCGCCGCCGTGGCGCTGGCGGTGTCGCTCTCGCGCCAGCCGGCGCTGAGCGACGCCGACATCCTGATGTTTCTGGCGACGCCATGGGGCGCTCTGGCGGCGCTCGGGCTCTCGGCGGTGTTCCTCGTCGGCTCGGTCGTCGGG
>CAYGUQ010000156.1:0-594 GCA_964352995.1 uncultured Rhodobacterales bacterium | reverse complement strand
GGCTCGCGGCGATGACCATCGACCTGCGCCGGCCGGACGCGGCGGGGCTGCGGGCGATCCCCGCGGCGGTGATGCGGCTCGGCGCGCGCCTGCGGGCGCTCGCGCATTACGCGGCGCTGCTGACGCTGCGCGTTCTGGCGCTGGCGGCGCCCTTCGTCCTCGCCGCGCTGCTGACCGCGCGGCTGCTCGTCTCCGAGCGCGACATCAACTACTACCTCGGCGAGCGTCCGCCGGAGTTCCTGCTCGGCGCCGCGATCCTCGCCGCGCTGGCGCTGGGGCTGGCCGCGCTGCTGGCTGCGCGGCTCTCCGGCTGGGCCGTCTCGCTTCATCTGGCGCTCTTCGAGGGCGCGCCGCCTTCGCGGGCCTTCGCGCTCAGCCGGGAGCGGATGGCGGGCGGGCGGCGTCGGCTGCTGCGGACGCTGGCGTGGTGGCTGGCGATCCGTCTCGGCCTCTCCATGGCCGGCGCGGCGGCGTTCGCCATGGCGATGGCGTGGGCGCCGGGGCTGCTCGCCGAGCATGTGCGGCTGGCGCTGCTGGCCGTCGGCGCGCTGGCCGCGCTCTGGGCGCTCACGGACATGGCCATCGCGGCGATCG
>CAYGUQ010000155.1:0-8666 GCA_964352995.1 uncultured Rhodobacterales bacterium | reverse complement strand
CATGCCCATGGCCGCGTAACCCAACCGAGTGTCCAAGGAACCGGGTCCGGTTCAGCCGCAACGACCGTCTCGGCGTCGGCGACGCCGAAGGTCATCTCATGGGAGATGGATGAGATCCCCGGCTGGCAGTGCGCCATGCCGCAACAGGCGATCGCCGAACCCTGACAGTCGATGTCGAGGTTCACGCGTTGAGACTCATGAGGGCTGCCTGCTTCGGCGTTCGGGGCGAGGCCATTAGCGTCCGGCGTCGCGTGAACAACGGACGCCGCAGCGCCGTGGTCAAGAGGCGACCATGCGAAAACAAGGGCCAGGATCAGCAGCGCCGCCGCAGCCGTTCCTCCTATCGAGGCCGACCCCTTCATTGCTTCTTCCTGCGTCCTGAGAGACGTTCACTATCCAAACGCCGCGTCGGTTCGGTTCGTTGCGCCCGGCCGCATCACGTCGCAGCGGTCATGGTGACGCGGATGGGCGCGCGGGATAGCCTGCAACTTTCAAGCGCGCCGCAATCGCACTCTCGTCCGTGTCCGACACGACGGTGACCCGCTTCATGGTAAGATCGACGTCGATCTTCGCCGACGGATCGACCGAATGGATCGCCTTCGTGACGCCTCTGGCGCACCCGCCGCAGTGCATGGCGTCGATCTGGAATTGCATGACCTTCTCCCACGAGGGTTCGTGAGTTTTCGAAGTGGGGCTTCCAGCAGGGGGAAGGTCAAGGGATGCCCCTGAACATCGTCTGCAACAGATGCATGGTGACGGACGTTCCCTAATGTGGCGGTCATCAACTCGTCGCGCTTGACCTTCCAGCGCTGGGAAGGCGCATCCCTTGCATCGACGTGACCGAATCAGCAGGAGGCAGCCATGCGCGACCACGCCCCACACGACCCTGCGCCGATCACCCGCGACCCCGTCTGCGGGATGACCGTCGATCCGGCGGCGGGCAAGCCGACGCATGATCACGCAGGCCATGCGTTCCACTTCTGCAACCCGAAGTGCCGCGACAAGTTCGTCGCCGACCCAGACGCCTATCTGACCGCGACCGACCCGGTCTGCGGCATGGATGTCGCCCGCGCGACGGCGCGGTTCATGAGCAAGCACGAGGGCGCGCGCCACTACTTCTGCTCGGAGCGCTGCCAGACGCGGTTCGAGGCCGAGCCGGCGGCGTTCCTCGGCGACCGGCCAGCCCCTGAGCCGATGCCCGTCGGCACGCAATACACCTGCCCGATGGACCCCGAGATCGTGCGCGACGCGCCCGGCGACTGCCCGATCTGCGGCATGGCGCTGGAGCCGATGACGCCGAGCCTCGACGCGGGTCCCAACCCCGAGCTGGTCGACTTCCGCCGCCGGCTGTGGATCGGCGCGCCGCTGGCGGCCGCCGTCGCCGCGCTCGAGATGGGCGGCCATCTCGGGCTGCCGGTCGGCGACTGGTTCGGCCACGCCAACCTGCCGTGGATCCAGTTCGCGCTGGCGACGCCGGTGGTGGCGTGGGTCGCGGCGCCGTTCTTCAGGCGCGGCTGGTCGTCGGTTGCGACCGGCAACCTCAACATGTGGACGCTGATCGCGCTCGGGACCGGCGCGGCCTATCTCTACAGCATCGTCGCGACGGTCGCGCCGGGGCTGTTCCCGGCCGCGCTTGCGGGGATGCACGGGCTGCCGCCGGTCTATTTCGAGGCCGCGGCGGTCATTCTAATCCTCGTGCTGGTCGGCCAGATCATGGAGCTGAGCGCGCGCGAGCGCACCGGCGACGCGATCCGCGCGCTGATGAACCTCGCGCCGAAGACGGCGCGGCGCGTCACCGACGCGGGCGAGGAGGACGTGGCGCTGGAGGCGGTCGTCGTGGGCGACCGGCTGCGCGTGCGGCCCGGCGAGGCGGTGCCGGTCGACGGCGAGGTGCTGGAGGGCCGCTCCGCCGTGGACGAGAGCATGCTGACCGGCGAGCCGCTGCCGGTCGAGAAGACCGCGGGCGACCCCGTGACCGGCGGCACGCTCAACCGCACCGGCGGCTTCGTGATGCGCGCCGAGAAGATCGGCGCCGACACCATGCTGGCCCGCATCGTCGCCATGGTCGCCCATGCTCAGCGCTCGCGCGCGCCGATCCAGGCGCTGGCCGACAAGGTGGCCGGCTGGTTCGTGCCCGCCGTGGTCGGCGTGGCCGTGATCGCGTTCGCCGCATGGATGGTCTGGGGTTCGACGCCCGCGCTCGGCTACGCCGTGGTGGCGGCGGTCAGCGTGCTGATCATCGCGTGCCCCTGCGCGCTGGGGCTGGCGACGCCGATGTCGATCATGGTCGCAACCGGGCGCGGCGCGCAGGCCGGCGTGCTGATCCGCGACGCCGAGGCGCTCGAGCGCTTCGCGAAGGTGGATGTGCTGATCGTGGACAAGACCGGCACGCTGACCGAGGGCCGGCCGAGCCTGACCGACGTGATCGCGGCGGAGGGCTTCTCCGACGACGAGGTGCTGGCGCTGGCGGCGGGCCTCGAGCGCGGCTCGGAGCATCCGCTGGCCGAGGCCATCGTGAAGGGCGCCGAGACGCGCGGCGTCGCCATCCCGGCGGCCGAGGATTTCGCCGCCGTCACCGGCAAGGGCGTCACGGGGCGGATCGGCGGTCGCGCCGTCGCGCTCGGCAACCGCGCGATGATGGCCGAGGCGGGCGCCGACATCGTCGCGCTGGCCGCTCGGACCGAGGCGCTGCAGACCGAAGGCAAGACCGCGATGTTCGTCAGCGTCGACGGCCACGTCGCCGGGCTGGTCGCCGTCGCCGACCGGGTGAAGGAGACCACGCCCGAGGCGATCAGGGCGCTGCACGAAGCCGGTCTGCGCGTCATCATGGCGACCGGCGACAACGCCCGCACGGCCGCCGCGGTCGCAGGGCCGCTCGGCATCGACGAGGTGCGCGCCGAGGTCAGCCCCGAGGACAAGGCGGCGTTGGTCGCGGAATTGCGCGCGCAGGGCCTCAGCGTCGCCATGGCCGGCGACGGCGTAAACGATGCGCCCGCGCTCGCCGCAGCCGACGTCGGCATCGCGATGGGCACGGGGGCCGACGTCGCCGTCGAGAGCGCGGGGTTTACGCTGGTGAAGGGCGACCTGACCGGGATTCTGCGCGCGCGAAAACTGTCGCAGGCGACCATGCGCAACATCCGCCAGAACCTGTTCTTCGCCTTCGTCTACAACGCCGCCGGCGTGCCCATCGCGGCCGGGCTGCTCTATCCGCTGATGGGGGTCCTGCTGTCGCCGATCGTCGCCGCGGTCGCCATGAGCCTGTCGTCGGTCTCGGTCATCGGCAACGCGCTCAGGCTGCGGGGGGTGAAGCTCTGATCCGGCGGCCTTGACCTTCCCACTGCTGGAACCCCCAACTTTTTACTGACGGCGCTTCGGACCGCGCCGCCGGAAAACGGGAGCACAGCGTCATGCGCAAGATCGCGATCGCCGCCGGGATCGTCGGCGTCCTCGTCGCCGGAACTCTCGCCATCGCCCAGATGGGCAAGGGCGTGATGCAGGGCATGGACCACGGGAACATGCCGATGATGGGCGGCATGGCCATGCCGATAGAGCAACCTGCTGTCTGTAAATTCGCCTTGGGGTTTTTCATCCATCCCCGTTCGTCATGGTGATGTAGGCGCGGTCGGTTGCGATCCATTCCTCGTCGATTTCGACGAGGATGGCGGTTGCGAGGCGTTCGAGGGCGGCCTCGTTGGGGAAGACGCGGACCTTTCGGGTGCGTCGTTTGAGCTCCTGCTGGATGGCGCGCTCGATTGGGTTTGCGGTGCGCATGCGCCGCCAGTGGGCCTCGGGCAGTGAGAAGACCGCGAGACCCTCGGGAATGGATCGTTCGAGCCAGGCGGCGAGCTTTGGCGTGCTGTTGGCGTAAGCCTTGACGATGCGGGCGAGTTCGGCGTCGGCGGCGGCGCGGTCGGTGGCGTTCCATACGGCGCGCAGCTGGCGACCGATGGCCTTGCGCGTGTTGGCGCTGGGGGCGTGGTGGATGGCGTTTCGCGCCAGGTGGAACTGGCAACGCTGCCAGAGCGCACCTGGGAAGACGGCCCTGCGGGCGGCCACGAGGCCTGCGTGATCGTCGCTGGTGACGAAGCGCACGCCGCGCAGTCCACGCGCGACGAGGCTGTCGAGAAAGGCGCGCCAGTGCACCTCCGCCTCGGACAGGGCGACGGAGATGCCGAGCACGCGGCGCTTGCCGTTCTCGTCGACGCCGATCGCCGACAGGATGGCGGCGTCGCGCACCACGCCGTCAATGCGGACCTTCTCGTACCGAGCGTCGAGGAACAGGTAGGGAAAGACCCCCAGAGCGCGTGTCCGCCACGCCTCAAGCTCGGCGTCCAGGAGCGCGGCGGCGCGGCTGACTTGGCTGGAGGACAGGCTCTCGAGCCCGAACTCTGCCATGACCTTCTCGACGTCGCGTGTGGACACGCCCTGGATGTACATCTGGGCGACGGCGAGCATGACGGCGCGGCAGGAGCGTCGGCCCCGTTCGAGCGCCTGTGGGTAGAACGGCGTCTCGCCGCCGCGGCTCTTGGGCACCTGCACCGCCAGCGTGCCGGCCGGCGTGTCGATCCTCTTGGACTTGTAGCCGTTGGCGTAGCCATCGCGCCCGGCCGAGCGCTCGTAGGCCTGCGCGCCGACGTGGCGCTCGCGCTCGATGCGCATGGCGAGGTTGAGCATCGCGGTGAAGGCCGCTGCGATGCCGTCAGGGCCGGTCTCGATCAGCTGTTCCATCAGCGCGTCGACGGTCCTATCGTTCGGGGTCTGCATCCGGTTCTCCTCGGCAAAGGACAGAACCGGGATGGAGCCTCAGCGCGGCCGGGGCCATGGCCCCGGCCGCGCTGAGAGACCCGCTCAGCCGAATTTCCAGACGTCAGAATGCACTACCCCCCGACCCTCTGGACGCCGCGCTTTCGGCGCTGGCCGCAGCTGACGGCGAAACGTCGTTCGCCCAGGCGGCGACGCAGGCGGCCAGGGCGCTGCTGAAGACGCCGGAGGCGGCGGCCGCGCTGGCGCGTCGGCTCGTCGCGGTCCCCGACGACGCGCCGATCGGCGCCATGACGGCGCTGTGGGCCGCGTTGCTCGACGAGGCCCGCATGGCGCGCGAGAATGGCTTTTCCGCCGCCGATCGCGCCTTCAGCGCGGCGGAGGCGGCGCTCGCGGCGCTCGACCGCGAGGGGGCGCTCGACATGGCGCGGCGCACGGTTCTTGCGCAGGGCTACGCCGCAGCGGGCTTGCCGACGCCTGGTTGCCTGATGATCGACGACGCGGCGATGGCCGCGATCGGTCGATCCGGATCATCCGCGCCGGATGGCGTCGGGCCAGAGCTGAATGCGATGGTCGAGAAGCTTCTCCGCGACGCGCTCGGCGAGCCGTTGCAGGCGCACGCCCAGCTTTCCGGAACTCTCGCCGCCCTGCCTGACGACGCGCGCGCGGCGACGTTCGCGGCTGTCGCGCAGGCGCCGACGCCGGAGCGGACCCGCATCGGCCTCTACAGCCTGTTCGACCGCGCGGCGGCCGTACGCCACGCGGTGGCCGGCGCGTTCGAGGACCGCGCGCGGCGGGGCTCGCTCGACGGCGCGACGGTGGCGGCGCTGGTGCTGGCGCGACGCCACATGCCGGACGACCCGGCGCGCGCCTGCATCGACCGGGCGCTCAAGGCTGCGCTGCGCGCGGACCGCGCGAGCGCGCCGCCGCCGGCGACCTGGACGGTCCACCGCGTCGTCGCGCTGCCGCCCGACGGCGCCGGCGCGCTCTCGCTGGCGGCGGCGGTCCAGCGCGGCGGCCGCCGCGCCGTCGTCTTCCTGATGCCGAAGCAGGAGCACGGGCTGAAGGACGCTTTCCTCGTTCCCTGCGCCAGCGCCACCGAGCAGCGCGCGATCCTGGCGCGCGCCTACGAGGACCTTGAGCCGATCGAGGTGGACGCGGGTCTTCCGGCGCGCCTGGTGCGGCTCGCGCTGGGCGAAGGGATGGCGGTCGGCGCGCCGCCGCCGCCCGGCCTGATCGACGTGGCCGAGATCTGGGGGCAGGCCGACCTGACCCCCGCGGGCGCGGACGCGGCGGCCGTGCTCGACATGGTCGATCCCGAGGGCGAGATCGCGGCGCTGTCGCCGCAGGCGGCCGGTCGGCTGATCAACCGCGCGGTCGAAGAGACGGCGTCAGTCGGCATGACGGAGACGTGGTTCGAGGACAACGAGGCCGTGCGCGCTCTCGTGCTGGAGGCGCGCAGTCCGCGCGATCTTGAGAGGGCGCTATGGCGCTATCTCGACGACCGACGGGCGTGGTGGGCGCGGCACTGGGCGATCGTGGCGCTGGTGCTGCGCGCCGCCAAGAGCCCGCGCGGGGACTGGCGGGTCTTCGCAGCGACAGCGCGGGCGATGCTCGCCGGACGCGCCATGAACCGCACGCCGCTGATGGAGGCGGTGTTCAACGGGACGGTCATGGCGATGGGCGTGCGCGCCGCCTCGTATGCGGAGGACGGGGGCGCCGAACCCGACTGGCTCGAAGGTGGCGGCTTCGTGCCGGCGACGCCGGGGCATGTCCGGCCGCCGGCGCGCGAGCGCAAGGGCGAGCTGGCGCGCCTGATCAAGGGGGCCACGCTGACGGAGGCCTGGCTCGAGGGATACGTCGCCGCCAGCGCCGTCGCGCCGCTGCTGGCGCCGCCGACGGAATGGTTGGGCGCGATCCTGGGGCGGATGACATTCGCCGACGAGGCGGCGTTTCAACGCTTCGTCGAGATCGTCGTGCTGCGCGCGAACGACGCCGACGGCTGGTGCGCCGATGCGGGTGCAGTCGCCAGCCGGCTCGCCGCGCATGGCGACGCCGGCCGATGCGACTGGGCGGCCGGCTTCGTGGCGTTCGTGGCTGCGATGCGCCATGTCTGGCCCAAACGCGCGCTAAAGGCCGAGGACCGACGCATGCTCGCTGCGCTGGAGGCGGCGCCTGACGCCGGTCTGTCCAGCGATCTGGCGCTGGCCCTGCCGGGCTGGATCGCGAGACGCCACGAACTGCGCGAGTGACCGCGGTCGCTGACGCTGCGACCGCCCAGGGCGCGGCTGAGCGAAACCGGGCGCCCCCGTCCTCGCGACGAGTCTCGGGACTCGTAGATCAGCGCGGACCCAAGACATGGCGGCGCGCGCCGAGTGACGGCCATCCCGCATCGGTCGCCCGGCTGCGCGCGCTCAGGCGCCCCCGCTCGGTGAACCATCGGCGCTCAGCTCTGTGGGTTAGGCTGCATCCCCGCAGCGGCCAGCAGGTAATCTGCGCCGCGCTGGGCGTCGGCGGCGATTTTCAGAATAAATCTCTTGTCATTGCGCAGCGCTTTCAGCCATGACTGAATATACCCGGCATGATCCTCGATATGGTCGGGCTTGAAGCCAAGCGTTGCGCCAATCGTCGCTGCTGTTACCTCAGCGTACAGCTCTCCGATGGCGTATGCCTCGTTACCGAACGACTTGACGCCGTAGTCGATGTTCAGGCGCTTCCGGTGCTCCGTCGCGTGGGCCGCCTCATGAAACTTCGTGGCGTAGAACCGCTCCGCGTCGGTGAAGCGGGTGATCTTGGGCATGTGGATGCGGTCCAGCGCGCGGATGTAGCAGGCGCGGTCGCCGCCTTCGATGTAGTCGACGCCGAGGCCCGCGATCATGGCGTCGGCGATGGCGTGGAGCTCCGCGATGGGGCGTGCGCCGCCGTCGAGGTCCTCTGGCGCGGGGTGGTAGCGCGCCGGCAGGCCGTCGATCTGGTCGCCGTTGAAGGCCGGGAACCACTTGAGGAAGTGATAGGCGCCGTCGGCCCCATCGCTGTCGCCGGACTCGCCCCCAGCGGGGCGGTCGGGGCCGGCGTCGGCGCGTCGGGTCCTGCCGACGCCGTAGTAGACCACCGCGGCGGCCTTTTCGCCCTTGCGGACCTGGCCGCCGAGTTCGGTCGCCTGACGGTAGCTCATCCAGTAAGGCGATGCGTAGCCGCGGCTCATGGCGCGCAGGCCGAGCATGAAGACGTTGATGCCGCGATAGGGCGTGCCCTCGTGGCGCAACGGCAGGCCGCCGCCTGAGCGTTTCCACGGCATGCGCCAGGGCAGCTCGTCGCCGGCCTCCAGCAAGGCGATGATCTCGTCGGTGATCTCCTGCGCGATGTCGCGGCGGCGGGCCGGGTCGGGCGTGAAGGCGCGCTTGCGCGCGCCGCGGCGGGCGGCGTCGAGGGGCATGGCGGTCTCCGTGGCGAAAAGGTGGTGTGAGCTTGAGCCGCGAGCCGCGCGTCAGGCGGCGACGGCGTCGCGCAGGCGCGGGATCCCGGGCGGCGGCCGGTCGCAGCCGATGTGGGGCGCCGGCTGTGTCCGCGACGGCGACGGGGCGGGGGACGCCGGCGGAGCGCCGACGTCCCCGAGGGCCGCTACTCGGCGGCGATCGGCGCCGTCGCGCCGGCGTCGGCCTCGTCGCACGCGTCGGCCTGCGATATGGCGTCCTCGTCTTCTGGCCCGTCGTCGGCGTCGTCGGCGTCCGCCCGGCTCTCGTCAGGCGTCGCCACGGGCGCCGGCAGCCAGGCGTCGAGACGCGCGCGCTGGTCCTCGTCGAGCCTGGCGCGCGGGCCTTCGTCGTTGAAGACGCCGTGGAGGCGCTCCACCAGCTCGCCCTTCTTCGCGCCCATCAGCAGCCGCGCGTCTGCGGCGCCGAGGG
>CAYGUQ010000154.1:4893-8669 GCA_964352995.1 uncultured Rhodobacterales bacterium | reverse complement strand
GGTCGAAACAACAAACCAATCGCCGATTTTTCATAATAATCGTCCGGCGGTTCCGCAGGATCAAACACGCTCAGCACACCCGACTTTGCCTGCTCCGGCCCGACAAGAGGCGTAAGTTGACTAAAAACAGGCCCGATGACAGGCGCGGCAGCATATTTATTATACCACGCCTCACCGCCGCCGCCCCAATCATGCGACACGGGCGCAGACAGAACGAGCCCCTTCACCAGGTCTGGTCGGTCGAGTGCCAGACGCAGCGCAACAGGCCGCCGCGCGGGGGGGGGCGCGGCCGGCGGCGGGGGGCGGGCGGGCGCGAGCCTAGACCGACTGCGGATTGGAGGCGAGCGCGACGCGCCGCCCGCCGGGCGGCGGCGGCGACCGCCCGCGACTTGGAGAGAGGCCGCGCGGATTGCGCGCAACCCCACGCGCGCCTAAGAGCCTTAGCCATGGCAGACGCATCGATCACTCCGGCGCTCGACGCCGCCCCGCCGCAGCATGACGACGCGAAGGCGCGCCGCAACGTGGCCGTGCTCGTCACCGCGCAGGCGCTGCTCGGCGCCCAGATGCCGATTCACTTCATCCTCGGCGGGCTCGCGGGGCAGCTGCTCGCGACCAACAAGGCCCTCGCGACCCTGCCGATCGCCGCCACGGTGGCGATGGCGATGGTGGCCGCGCCGCTTGTCTCGATGCTGATGGGGCGCGTCGGCCGGCGCCCCGGCTTCCTGCTCGGCGCGCTCTGCGGCGCCATCGGCGGCTCGGTGAGCGCCGCGGCCCTGCTGGTCGGCTCCTTCCCGATGCTGGTGGCCGGGGCCGCCTTCACCGGGGTCTACATGGGCGCGCAGGGCTTCTACCGCTTCGCCGCCGCCGACGCCGCCTCGCCCGCCTTCAGGCCCCGCGCGATCAGCTGGGTGATGGCCGGAGGGCTGCTGGCCGCCCTGATCGGGCCGGAGCTCGTCAAGCTCACGCGCGACGCGCTGGCGCCGACGCCCTTCGCCGGCGCCTACCTTTCCATTGTGGCGCTCAACCTCGTCGGGGCCTGCGCCTTCATCTTTCTCGACGCGCCGCGCCCGCCGAAACCGGCGGCGGACGCGCCGCTGGCCCGGCCGCTCAGCGTCATCGTCCGGCAGCCGAGGGTCGCCGTGGCGATGATCTGCGCCATGGTGAGCTACGCGCTGATGAACCTCGTCATGACCTCGACGCCGCTGGCGGTCGTCGCCTGCGGTTTCGACCCCGACGACGCGGCGGGCGTGGTGAAGTGGCACGTGCTCGCGATGTTCGCGCCCTCCTTCTTCACCGGCGACCTGATCGCCCGCTTCGGCGCGCCGCGAATCATCGCGCTGGGGCTGGCGATGCTCGCGGCCTGCGGCGGGGTGGCGCTGACCGGGGTGGACCTGATGCAGTTCTACGGCGCGCTGATCCTGCTGGGCCTCGGCTGGAACTTCGGTTTCATCGGCGCGACCGCGATGCTCGCGGCGTCGCATCGGCCGGAGGAGCGCTCGCGCGTGCAGGGCCTCAACGACTTTCTGGTCTTCGGACTGGTGACGGTGGCGAGCCTCAGCTCGGGCGTGCTGATGAACGGCCTGGGGTGGGAGGCGGTGAACCTCGCCATGATCCCGTTCCTGGCGCTGGCGGGCGCGGCGCTGCTGTGGCTCGCCATCGCGCGCCCGGCGGCGGAAGCCTGACGGCCCCGCCGGCCCGGCGGGGCCGCGCCGATAGGCGACGGCTAGTTCAGCACGTCCGCCGCGCGCGGCGCGCCGACGTTGCCGAAGAGCTGCTGCAGCGCCGAGAGCTCGCGCCCGTAGGTCGGCGTCGTGTTGGAGACGAGGTCGACGATGCGCCCGTCCTCAAGCCCGTAGCGGTTCACGCGCTCGACGAGCCCGGCGTCGTCGAAGGCGACGACGACCACTTTCCGGTCGATCACCTCCGGCTCGAAGAAGGCGAAGTGCTCCATGCGGCTCGCGACGTAGAACCAGACGTCCTCGTCGAAGGCGCCGGACGCCGAGGGTCGCCCCAGTCGACGGAGAACCGAGCCCCGCGTATCGGCCCCCGCCTCGATCGCGTCGAGCTCGGCGAGCTGAGGCGCGAAGCCGTGGTTGCTGTAGGTCGGGCCGCAGCCGACGAGACCGGCCAGCGCCGCCGCGACGCAAACTCCCCTGAAACGCGCCCTGCCTTCAGCCACCGCCGTCTCTCCCCTTCGTCGGACCGCGCCCGACCGCTGTTCCATTAGCGGCGCGATCATGTATTTTCAACGCGGCGCTCCCGCGGGGCCGGGAACCTGCCCGGCGCCGCGCGGGAGCGGCCTCTCGCCTGCGCCGGGACGATGTCATGCCTGAAAAGCCCGAATTCTCCCACCCCGTTCCGGTCGCGTCGCTGGAGGCGGGGGATGCGGTGTCGGACGCGGCCGACGCGGCGACGCTCGTCGCGCTGGCGCGGCGCTTCGACGTGCCCGCGGTGCGGGCGCTCTCCTTCACCGCCAGAGCGGCGCCGTGGGGGCCGGGCGGGTGGCGCGTGAGCGGCGTGGTCGACGCCGCCTTCACGCAGACCTGCGTCGTGACGCTGGAGCCGGTGGACACCGCGCTGACGGAGTCGTTCGAGCGATTCTTCGCGCCGCCGGCGCGGATGGCGGAGGCCGAGGCGCTGTTTCACGCCGACGCCGAGGAGGCGCCGGAGCCGCTGGCGGAGGCGATCGACTTCGGGGAGATCGCGGCGGAGACCGCCGCGCTGGCGCTCGACCCGTATCCGCGCAAGGCCGGCGTGGACTTCGGCGGCGCGCTGACGGCGCCGCCGGGCGTCGCGCCGATGACGGACGAGGACGCCAGGCCCTTCGCCGGCCTCGCCGCGCTGCGCGGTCGCAATGACGAGAACTGAGCGCCGCGCAGCCCCCCGGCGGGGCGCGGGAGACGCGCGCGCCGAGGCTCCGCACGGCCTTGCGGCGCTGCGCGTTAGGCGGTATGAGCGCCGCTCGCAGAGTGAGCGCGCAGCGCGGCGAGCGGCGCAGCGCCATGCGCCTGTCGCGTCGGGGCGCGCGGTGGTTTTCGCAGGGGCGCATCGCCAAGCAGGGCGTGGGCCGGGCCTGACGGAGGTTGAGACATGGCTGTTCCGCAGAACAGGAAGACGAGCTCCAAACGCAACATGCGCCGGTCGCATGACGCCCTTGTTGCGGACAATCCCAACGAGTGCCCGAACTGCGGCGAGCTGCGCCGTCCGCACCATGTCTGCGGCGCGTGCGGGCATTACTCGGGCCGTGAAGTCGTGGTGGCGACCGAAGTCGATCTCGACAGCGAAGCGGCCTGAAATCGCGCCCCGGGGCGGTCTCGCGCGAATGACCGAAGTGCGCCAGCGCCGGAAGTCTGAGCGATGAACGCGATCCCGGCCGCCTCAGACCCCGTCATCTCGGTCGACGCCATGGGCGGCGATCGCGGCCCCGCGACCGTCGTCGCCGGGCTTGATCGCTGCGCGCGCGAGACGCGCGACCTCCGCTTCCTGCTGCACGGCCCCGAGGAGGTGCTGACGCCGCTCGTGGCGCGTCGCGCGTCCCTCGCGGGGCGTTGCGAGGTGCGGCACGCGGCGAAGGCGGTCGCCATGAGCGACAAGCCCTCGGTGGCCCTGCGCCGCGCGCAGGGCACGAGCATGTGGTCCGCGCTCACCGCGATCACCGCAGGCGAGGCGCAGGCCGCGGTCTCCTGCGGCAACACCGGCGCCTTGATGGCGATGGCGACGATGCGGCTTCGCCGCGCCGAGGGCGTCGACCGCCCGGCCATCGCGGTCTTCTGGCC
>CAYGUQ010000154.1:0-4883 GCA_964352995.1 uncultured Rhodobacterales bacterium | reverse complement strand
CATCGTTCTCGACGTGGGCGCCGACGTCCGCGCCGACCCGCAGGCGCTGGCGCAATTCGCCGCCATGGGCGCTGAATACGCCCGCGTCGCGCTCGATCTCGACCGTCCCCGCGTCGGCCTGCTCAACGTGGGCAGCGAGGAGGGCAAGGGCAGGCCCGAACTGCAGGAGGCCAGCAGGCTGATCGGCGAGAACGCCGAGCACTGCGGCTACGACTGGCGCGGCTATGTCGAGGGCGGCGACCTCTGCGGCGACAAGGCCGACGTGATCGTGACCGACGGCTTCACCGGCAACGTGGCGCTGAAATCCGCCGAGGGCGCGGCGGCCTTCATCGGCGACGAGATGAAGCGCGCCTTCCGCCACACCTGGCTGTCTCGGCTCGCAGCGCTGATGGCGATGCCGTCGCTGTCGCGCATGAAGCGGCGGATCGACCCGCGGCGCGTCAACGGCGGGGTTTTCCTCGGCCTGCGCGGCGCGGTCGTGAAAAGCCATGGTTCGGCCGACGCCACCGGCGTCGCGGCGGCGGTCTGGCTCGCCGCGCGCATGGCCCGGACCGGGTTCACCGAGCGGGTGGCCGGCAAGGCCGCGTTCCTGACGATGCAGAGGCAGGCGCTGGGAGGCGCGGCGGCGCAATGAACGACACCGGCGGCGTAAGCGGACGGAGTGCGGCGCCGGCGGCCGAGAGGCGCCTCGGTCCGACGATCCGGGCGGTTCCGCTTGGCTGCGGCAGCTATCTTCCCGCGAGGGTGATGACCAACGCGGACTTCGCCGCCCGGCTGGACACCTCCGACGAGTGGATTCGCAGCCGCACCGGCATCGGGGCCCGCCATGTCGCCGCCGAGGGAGAACTGACCTCGGACCTCGCCGCCGCCGCCGCCCGCCGCGCGCTCGACCATGCTGGGCTGACCGGCGCGGACATCGACCTCGTGGTGATCGCGACCGCCACGCCGGATCGCACCTTCCCCTCGACGGCGACCAAGGTGCAGCACGCCATCGGCATGACCGGGGGCTTCGCGTTCGACGTTCAGGCCGTATGCGCAGGGTTCATCTACGCGCTGTCGCTGGCGGACGCGCTCATCTCCAAGGGTCAGGCGCGACGCGCGCTGGTCATCGGCGCGGAGACCTTCAGCCGCATCCTCGACTGGGAAGACCGCACGACCTGCGTGCTGTTCGGCGACGGCGCCGGGGCGGTGATCCTCGGCGCGCATGAGGGCGAGGGCGCGCCGTCCGACCGCGGGCTGCTCGCGACCTGCCTGCACTCCGACGGCGCGCATCAGGACATCCTGTATGTCGACGGCGGCCCCTCCTCCACCCAGACCAGCGGCAAGCTGAGGATGCAGGGCCGCGAGGTCTTCAAGCACGCCGTCGCCAAGCTCGCTGAGGTCGCCGACGAGGCGATGGAGAAGGCGGGCGTCACGTCGGAAGAGATCGACTGGGTCGTTCCGCACCAGGCGAATCTCCGCATCATCGAGGCGACCGCGAAGAAGGCCGGCGTGCCGATGGAGAAGGTGATCCTCACGCTCCAGGACCACGGCAACACCTCCGCCGCCTCGATCCCGCTGGCGCTGTCGACCGCCGTGCACGACGGCAGGATCGGCAAGGGCGACCTGCTGCTGATGGAGGCGATCGGCGGCGGTCTGGTCTGGGGCGCCGCGCTGCTGCGCTGGTGACGGCCGACGCGGCGTCAACGCTCCGCCGCAAACCCTTGAAGTTGACATCCTTTCGCCGCGCGGCCACTCTTGCCTCACCGAGGGGTAGTGGGAGGCCGCCATGGCTGGCAAGACGTTGACGCGCTCCGATCTGTCCGAGGGCGTCTATCGTGAGGTCGGCCTGTCCCGCAACGAGAGCGCCGAGCTGGTCGAGAGCGTGCTGCGGCACATCTCCGGCGCGCTGGCGCAGGGCGAGACCGTGAAGATCTCGTCCTTCGGCACGTTTCAGGCGCGCGACAAGGGCCGCCGCATCGGGCGCAACCCCAAGACCGGCGAGGAAGTGCCCATCGAGCCGCGGCGGGTGCTGGTGTTCCGCCCCTCCCACATCCTCAAGGACCGCATCAACGCCGAGACCGAATCATGAGCGGCGCGGCGTCCGGACGTTCGGGGGCGGCCGAGTCGCCCGCGGAGCTCGACCTCGGCGCGGCCCCAGACACCGAGGCGCGGCGCGACAAGGCGCCGGGCGCGTTCCGCACGATCTCCGAGGTCTCCGAGGAACTCGACATCCCGGCGCATGTCCTGCGGTTCTGGGAGACGAAGTTTCCCCATCTCGCCCCCATGAAGCGCGGCGGCGGGCGGCGCTACTACCGCCCCGCCGACATGTCGCTGCTGCGCGGCATCCGCACGCTGCTCCATGACGAGGGGCTGACGATCAAGGGGCTGCAGAAGGTGTTTCGCGAGCGCGGCCCGCGCCATGTCGCCATGATCGGCGACGGGGAGGCGCCGGTCGTCGGCGAGCCCCCGGACGGTCCGGACGGCGAGCCCGAGACCGCCGGCGCCGTCGAAGCGCCGGGGGTCGCCATGGACGCGCGCTTCGGCGCGGCGCTCGGCCCGGTGATCGCGCGGCTCGAACGCGCCCGCGCCAGCCTCGCAGGCTGAGCATGGCCGAGCCGGCCCCCGCCGGCGGCGACGGCGAGCGCTGGTTCGAGGACTTCACGCCCGGCCTCGTCGTCCAGACGCCGGGCGCGACGCTGAGCGAGACCCAGATCCTCGACTTCGCCTTCAAGTGGGACCCGCAGCCCTTTCACATCGACGCGCTCGCGGCGGCCGAGAGCCCTTATGGCGGGCTGATCGCCTCGGGCTTTCACACGCTGCTCGTCGCGTTCAGGCTCTACATCGTCGCCGCACGCTGCGGCGGGAGCTCGATCGGCTCGCCGGGGATCGACCGGTTGCGGTGGCTCAAGCCCGTGCGGCCGGGAGACACCCTTTCGCTGCGCGCAGAGGTGCTGTCCGCGCGCCCTTCGGGCTCGAAACCCGACCGCGGCTTCGTCGCGCTCTCGGCCGTGGCGAGCCGCCGCCGGCCCGAAGCTCCCGACCCCGAGCCGGTGCTCGACTTCGAGTGGACGCAGATGTTCCTCAGGCGCCCGGCCTGAGGCCCCCGCTTCCGCGCGTGGACAGCGCCGCCCGCCTCTGCTAGCGGATCGCCCATGCTGACGATCACAGACATGGGCTTCACGCTGGCCGGACGGCGCCTGTTCACCGGGGCGACGGCGCGCGTGCCGATGGGCGCCAAGGTTGGCGTGGTAGGCCGCAACGGTTGCGGAAAATCCACGCTCTTTCGCCTTATCGAAGGGACGTTCGAGCCCGACCAGGGATCGATCGTCGTGCGCGCCGGTGCCCGGCTCGGCGGCGTGGCGCAGGAGGCGCCTGCGTCGTCCGTCAGCCTCATCGACACGGTGCTGGAGGCCGACCGCGAGCGCGCCGCCCTGCTGGCGGAAGCCGAGACGGCGACCGACCCGACGCGCATCTCCGACATCCAGCTCCGGCTGACCGACATCGACGCCCATTCGGCGGAGGCGCGGGCGGCGGCGATCCTCGCCGGGCTCGGCTTCGACCAGGCGGCGCAGGCCCGCGCCTGCTCGGAGTTCTCCGGCGGCTGGCGAATGCGCGTGGCGCTGGCAGCGGTGCTGTTCTCGCGGCCCGACCTCCTGCTGCTCGACGAGCCGACCAACTACCTCGACCTCGAAGGCACGGTCTGGCTCGAGAACTTCCTCGCCCGCTATCCGGCGACGGCGCTGGTGATCAGCCACGACCGCGGGCTGCTCAACCGCTCGGTCGGCGCGATTCTCAGCGTCGAGAACGGCAGGCTGAGCTACACGCCCGGCGACTTCGACAATTTCGACCGGCTGCGCCGCGAACGCGCCATGCAGGCGCAGGCGGAGGCCGCGAAGCAGGAAGCCGCCCGAGCCCACATGCAGAGCTTCGTCGACCGCTTCCGCGCCAAGGCCAGCAAGGCCAAGCAGGCCCAGAGCCGGCTGAAGATGCTGAGCCGCCTTCAGCCCATCACGCTGGAGCGCGGGCAGGCCGTGGCGCCCTTCCGCTTCCCGCAGCCCGAGGAGCTTGCGCCGCCGCTCATCGCGCTCGACCGGGTGGCGGTGGGCTATGGCGGCAAGCCAGTGCTGCGCGACCTCTCCTTGCGCATCGATCCCGACGACCGCATCGCGCTGCTCGGCGCCAACGGCCAGGGCAAGTCGACGCTCTCCAAGCTGATTGCGGGGCGCCTCAAGGCGTTGTCAGGCGACATGACCACGCCGTCGAAGATGCGCATCGGCTTCTTCGCCCAGCATCAGCTCGACGAACTCGTGCTCGGCGAGACGCCGGTGCAGCATATCCAGCGCCTGCGCCCCGAGGAGAAGCCGAGCCAGCTGCGCGCCCGTCTCGGCGGCGCGGGCATCGGCGCGGAGATCGCCGAGACGCCCGTGGAGAAGCTCTCCGGCGGCCAGAAGGCGCGCCTGCTCATGGCGCTGATGGCGCTGGACGCGCCGCACATCCTCATCCTCGACGAGCCGACCAACCACCTCGACATGGAGAGCCGCGAGCAGCTTGCGCTGGCGCTGAACGACTATGACGGCGCCGTGATCCTCGTGAGCCACGACCCGTTCCTCGTGGAGGCCGTGGCCGACCGGCTGTGGCTGGTGAAGGACGGCGCCGTGAAACCCTTCGCCGGCGACATGGACGACTACCGCGACCTGCTGCTCGGCGGAAACGCCGCGAAGGCCGCCGCGAAGACCGAAGCGAAGGCGGCGCCGAAGCAGAAGGGCGCCGAGCGCCGCCGGGCGCTCGCGCCGCTGCGCGCGGAAGTGGCCGACGCCGAGGCGCGCATGGAGAAGCTCGCCGACATGCGCGCTTTTTTTTTTTATGTTAGGGCGTACACCGATATCTACACGCACCCCGAC
>CAYGUQ010000153.1:0-8673 GCA_964352995.1 uncultured Rhodobacterales bacterium | reverse complement strand
GGTCCACCGGCGCGCGCTCCAGCAGGTCCGCCCGGACCACGGCGGCGCGCGGCGCGCCGGCCGCCAGCGCGTCGGAAGCCGTCGCCTCGGCTTCGGCGACCGAGGCGTTGCAGTGGATCGCGACCGACCAGCCCCGGCGCGCGAGCTCCAGCGCCATCTCGCGCCCGATCCGCTTGCCCGCCCCCGTCACCAGGGCCGCGCCCGCCGCCATCGCTCCCGTCGCGCCGTCCATCGCCGTCGTCCCCGTCAGATCCGCGGCCCCAGCACGGCCACCGCGAACAGGACATAGAGCGCGATGAAGACAAGGCCCACGAGCCGCCCCAGCCGCCAGCGCGGATAGAGGCAAACGCCGATCAGCGCGCTCGCCGCCAGCATCACCCACAGGTCGAGCTGCAGGAACTCCGGCGCGACCGAGATCGGCGCCACGAGGCTCGACACGCCCATGATGCCGAGGATGTTGAAGATGTTGGAGCCGACGACGTTGCCGAGCGCCACGTCGGCCTCGCGCCGCAGCGCGGCCGAGATCGACGTCATCAGCTCCGGCAGCGAGGTGCCGACGGCGACGAGCGTAAGCCCGACGGCCGCCTCGGTGAGCCCATAGCCGACCGCGACGCCGCGCGCGCCCTCGATCAGCAGATGCGCCCCGAGCGGCAGCCCGACGACGCCCGCCAGCAGCAGCGCGGCGACCTTCCATCCCGCCATGGCCGGGTCGACGTCCTCAAGCTCCTCCAGGTCGGCGGCGGCGCCGGGGTCGTTGCGGCTCTCGCGCCACGTGTCGAGCAGCATCCAGCCCAGCACGGCCAGCAGGACGAGCCCGTGCCACACCGTCAGCGGCCCGAGCGCGCAGAGCCCGATGAACATCAGGCTGGCCCCCATCATGATGAGCCAGCTCCGGCGGCAGTCGCAGTTCTTCGTCTCGATGCCCGAGATCACCGCCGGCACGCCCAGCACCAGCAGCACGTTGGCGATGTTGGAGCCGACCACGTTGCCCATCACGATGCCGTCGGCGTCGTCGAGCGCCGCCTGCACGCCGACGAAGAGCTCGGGCGCCGAGGTGCCGAAGGCGACGACCGTCAGGCTGATCACGAGCACCGAGACGCCGAGCTTGAGGCTGAGCGCCACCGCGCCGCGCACGAGCGCATCGCCAGCGCCGACGAGCAGCGCAAGTCCGGCGAGCGTGAACATCAGGTCCATGGCGTCTCCTGTGCGCCGGCGGCCGGCGCCTCTGGAATTGCTGCGGTCGGTCGGCGAGCCTGAGGCTGTGGCGGATGCGGGTCGTCGGGCTGAAAGGGAAGGGGCGTCGGGCGTGGCGAAGGCGGGTCGGGCGCGTCAGGGCGTGGGCGGCGCGTCGCAGCCGCAGGTCTCGCCGGGCGCTCGCCAGGCGCCGCATGCCTCGCAGCGCTCCAGATCGGCCACGGACCGGTCGAGTTCGCGCCGGCCGGCGCTCTTGGCCGCGCCGCCGCCGACGATGCGGTTCAGCGCGCTCCACGCGAGCAGCGCCACGCCGACCAGGGTCAGGATCTTCCAGATCATTCCGGGCCTGCGCCCGGTCCGCGCCGGCCGTGGCTCACAGGCCGAACCTCGCCCGCATCGCGCGCTCCTCGACCGCGCCGATCAGCTCGGCGGCGCCGGGCGCGCCGAGCCGCTGCAGCAGGCTGCGCCGCGGCCGCGCCACGTTGAAGCGGACCTTCTCGCCGTAGCGGGCCTTGATCGTCGGCGCGAGATGGCCGAGCCCGTCGATCAGCCCGAGCGCCTGCGCCTCGCGCCCGAGCCAGATGTCGCCGGTGAAGAGCGCATCCTCGTCGCCCTTGAGCCGCGCGCCGCGCGACCGGCGGACATGCTCGATGAAGTTATCGTGGACGCCGCGCTGGATCCGCTTGAGGCGCTCGACGTCGTCGGCGTCCTCCGGGCGGAACGGGTCGAGCATCGTCTTGCGGCTGCCGGCGGTGTGGACGCGGCGCTCCACGCCCAGCCGCCCGATCGCCTCGTGCAGGCCGAAGCCGGCGCTGACCACGCCGATGGAGCCGATGATGGCGTTGTCGTCGGCGAATATCTCGTCCGCCGCGCAGGCGAGCCAGTAGCCGCCCGACGCCGCGACGTCCTCGCAGAAGGCGATGACCGGCGTCTTCTTCTCGTCGGCCTTGCGGCGGATGCGCGCCGCGATGAGCGCGCTCTGCGCCGGCGAGCCGCCCGGCGAGTTGATCGCCAGCGCCACCGCGGCGAGGCGCTTCGGCGCGAAGGCGCGCTCGATCAGCCCGGCGAGCCCGGCGTCGTCGAGCGACCGGCCGAACGGCCCGCCGACCCCTATCGCCCCGTAGAGGCGAAGGACTGACACCACCGGCGCAGGGCGCCCGACGCTGCGGATGCGTTCCATGATCCAACTCATGGCGGCTCACTTAAGCGGAGGCCGCGCCCAAGACAACGGCGCGCGCGCGAAGCTAAGTGGTTTACGCCGCGGATGTCCGTTTGATCCGGGGCCCGGCTCGGGTAGTATGATCCATCGGACGTCCGACACGGGAGGCGCGCGGCGATGGATGGCGAGAACGGCGAGCTTGCGCCCGTGCTGGCGAAGCGCGCCCAACTGGCGGCCCTGCGCACGGAGCATCGCCGTCTGGACGCCGCCATCGAGGCCATTTCGGCCGATCCCCTGGCCGACCAGCTCGACCTGCGCCGCCTCAAGAAGAAGAAGCTGTCGCTGCGCGACGAGATCGCCCGGCTCGACGACGAACTGACCCCGGACATCATCGCCTGAATTCGCGCCGCGGCGTCTTCCCGCTGCGCCGCAACGCTTCTATGGTCCGCCGCTTCGCGGGGGAGGGGCGCATGGTTCTTGTGGGCGTTGTGATGGGCAGCCGATCGGACTGGCCGACGATGAAGGCCGCCAGCGACATGCTGGCCGCGCTGGAGGTGCCGCACGAGTCGCGGGTGCTCTCGGCGCACCGCACGCCTGACGCGATGTTCGCCTACGCCGAGGCGGCGGCGGGGCGCGGCCTCAGGGCGATCATCGCCGGCGCCGGCGGGGCTGCGCATCTGCCGGGGATGATCGCCGCCAAGACCCGCCTGCCCGTGCTGGGCGTGCCGGTGCAGAGCCGGACGCTGAGCGGCCTCGACAGCCTGCTCTCCATCGTCCAGATGCCGAAGGGCGTGCCGGTGGGGACGCTGGCGATCGGCGAGGCCGGCGCCGCCAACGCCGGCCTGCTGGCCGCGGCGATGCTGGCTTCGACCGACCCCGAGCTCGCCGCGCGGCTCGACGCCTGGCGCGCGGCGCAGACCGCCGCCGTCCCCGAACTGCCCTTCGACCCCGCGGACGCGCCGTGAGCGCGCTGCCGCCGGGCTCGACGGTCGGCGTTCTCGGCGCCGGTCAGCTCGGGCGGATGCTCGCCGTCGCCGCGGCTCGGCTCGGCCTGCGCGCGCGGCTCTACGCCCCCGAGGCCGACCCGCCCGCCGCCCATGTCGCGCCGGTCGACCGCGGCGCATGGGACGACGTCGCGGCGCTGGCCGCCTTCGCCGCGAAGGTCGACGTCGTGACGCTGGAGTTCGAGAACGTGCCCGTCGCGACGCTCGAGGCCCTCGCCCCGCTCGTCCCCGTCAGGCCCGGCCGCCGCGCGCTCGCCATGGCGCAGGACAGGGTGGTCGAGAAGACCTTCCTCAACGAAGCCGGCGCGCCCACCGTCGCGTTCCGGCCCGTCGACGACGCGGCGTCGCTCGACCGGGCCATTGCGGAACTCGGCGTGCCGGCGATCCTGAAGACGCGCCGGCTCGGCTATGACGGCAAGGGGCAGGCGCGCATCGCGGCGCCCGGCGACGCCGCCGCGGCGCTCGCGGCGATGAACGGCGCCCCCGCGGTGCTGGAGGCCATGGCGCCCTTCGCGCGGGAGATCTCGGTGGTCGTGGCCCGCGGGCTCGACGGCGCGACCGCCGCCTACGACCCGGCGGAGAACGTCCACGCGGAAGGCATCCTGCGGCGCAGCGCGGTCCCCGCCGCGATCGACGACGAGACGCGGGCGCGGGCGCAGGCGACGGCCGCGCGGATCGTCGACGCGCTAGACTATGTGGGCGTCATGGGCGTGGAGTTCTTCCACATGCCCGACGGCGCGCTGCTGGTGAACGAGGTCGCGCCGCGCGTCCACAACACCGGCCACTGGACCATGGAGGCCTGCGCGGTCGACCAGTTCTCCCAGCATGTCCGCGCGGTTTGCGGCTGGCCGCTGGGGGACCCGCGCCGCCATTGCGACGCGGTCATGGAGAACCTGATCGGCGACGAGGCTGAAGGCTGGGCGCTGCTTTCGGCGGAGCAGGGCGCGGCGCTGCACCTCTACGGCAAGGCGGAGGCGCGTCCGGGCCGCAAGATGGGCCACGTCACGCGCACGAACCGGATCGGCTGACGCGCGGCAGGGTCGGTCGCGTCAGCCGTCGGCCTTGTCGGTGGACTTGCGCCGGGCGCCGCGCCCGATCCAGACCAGCGCCGCAAGGATCGCCAGCGCCTTGAGGGCCATCACGGCGTCGACCGCGTCCACCGCTCAGCCCCTCACGCCGGGATTGCGCCGGAAGATCGAGAGGTTGAGCGCGAAGGCCACCGTCACCCACAGGAGATAGGGCGCGAGCAGCAGCGCCGCGGTCGTCGAGATCGGGGCGAACGCAGCGATGGTGGCGGCGATCGAGAGCCAGAGCAGCCCCGCCTCGACCAGCGCGAGATCGATGCGGCGCCGACCGAAGAAGAAGTAGCTCCACGCCGCGTTCAGGCAGAGCTGCACGCCATAGACGACGAAGGCCGTCTCGGCTCCCGCAAAGCCGCCATTGGCGCGCCAGACCATCCAGCCCGACGCCGCGATCATCGCGTAGAGGATCGTCCAGACGATCGGGAAGGCCCAGTTTGGCGGGCGCCAGTCGGGCCGGTCGAGCGACTCGTACCAGTCGCCGGGCTTGTAGACGGCGCCGCTCAGCGCGGCGAGGAACACCACGCCGACGAAGCCGAGAAGCGAGAAGTCCACCACATCCGTCATTCGCCCGCCGTCGCGAGCCCGCCGGCGACCGCGCGCGCCATCTCCGCCGCCTCGAGGCGCCGGGCCGTCTCGCGCTGGTGCGCCGCCATCATGATCTCCGCCATGCGGCCGATATGGTCTCCCACCGTGGGCCGGACAAGGTTTTCCGGCGGCGGGCAGGCGGCGACGGCCTCGACGAGATAGCGCGTCTCCGCCAGCGGCTCGGCGCCGCGGCCGATGCGCGGCAGGCCGACGCCGCTGAGCGCCAGCGCCAGCAGCCGCCGCTTCGCGGCCGCGGAGACGACGGCGCGTCGGTTCACGCTGTCGAAGCCCGAGCGCGCCAGGTCGCGCCCGATCTCGCGATAGATCATTCGCGCGGCGCGGATGCCCGGGCGCGCGGCGCGGGGCAGGCCGCGCACGCCCCAGGCGGCGCGGTCGTAGAGGCGTTCGGCCTCCGCCAGCAGCGCGGCGACCATCTGGCCGATCTCTGGCGTGAAGCGCGGCTCGGCGAGGAACGCCTCCGGGTCGACGCCCGTCGCGCGCATCCAGTCGAGCGGCAGGTAGAGACGGCCCTCGCGGGCGTCCTCGCCCACGTCGCGCGCCACGTTGGTGAGCTGCATGGCGACGCCGAGGTCGCAGGCGCGCGCGATGATCTGCGGCTCCCGCACGCCCATCAGCACCGTCATCATGGCGCCGACGGCGCCGGCGACGCGGGCGGAGTAGGCGCGCAGCGCGGAGAGGTCGGCGCAGCGGCGGCCCTCCCCGTCCCACGCCAGCCCGTCGATCAGCGCCTCGGGCAGGGCGCGCGGCATGGCGTGTTCGCGCATCATGTCGGCGAAGCAGCGGTCCGCGGCGGCGTCGTGCGGGCGCCCGGCGCAGGCCGCGTCGAGCCGGCGCCGCAGCCGCGCCAGCGCCTGCGCCTTGCCCGCCGAGAGGTCCACCGCGTCGTCGGCCAGCCGGCAGAAGGCGTAGAGCGCGTAGGCCGGCTCGCGCATCCGCGCCGGCATCAGCCGCGACGCCGCGTGGAAGGAGTGCGAGCCGGTGCGGATCGCGGCGGCGCAGGCTGCGTGGTCGGCTTCGCTGGCGCAGGGCTCACGCATGGGCGCGCGCCTCCTTCTCGGCGAGGATGAGTTCGTCGACGACCCGCGCGGAGGAGACCACGCCCGGCAGCCCGGCGCCCGGATGCGTTCCGGCGCCGACGAAATAGAGGCCGTCGAGCTCCTCGGACTTGTTGTGCGGCCGGAACCACGCGCTCTGCAGCAGCTGCGGCTCCATCCCGAAGGCCGCGCCGCGCTCGGAGGCGAGCCGGTCGCGGAAGTCGAGCGGCGTCAGCACCCGCGAACTGACGACCGCGTCGCCGAGGCCGGGCAGCACCGTTTCCTCCAGCCGCTTCTGCACCTTGAGGCGGTAGGGCTCGGCCAGCGCCGCCCAGTCGTCGCCGCCGTCGAGGTTCGGCACCGGCGAGAGGGCGTAGAAGCTGTCGCAGCCCTCCGGCGCCACCGAGGGGTCCGTCGCCGAGGGGCGGTGCAGGTAGAGGCTGAAGTCCTCGGTCAGCTTCTTGCGGCGGAAGATGTCGGTCAGCAGGCCCTTGTAGCGCGGCCCCAGAACGATGGTGTGGTGGGGCACCTCCTCGAAGCGGCGGTTCGTGCCGAAGTACCAGACGAAGACGCTCATGGAGTATTTCATCCGGTCGATCTTGGCGTCGGTCCAGCGGCGGCGGCGCAGGTTCGGCATCATCCGGCGATAGACGACCGCGGGGTCGGCGTTGCAGACGACGACGTCGGCCTTCAGCGTCTCGCCGTCCTTCAGCTTCACGCCGGTCGCGCGGCGACCCTCATGGGTGATCTCGGCGACCTCGGTCTCCAGCCGGACGGTTCCGCCGACATGGCCGACCAGGTTCGCCATCGCCTGCACCAGCGCGCCGGTGCCGCCCATGGCGTAGTTCACGCCCCAGCCCTGCTCCAGATGGTTGATGAGGCAGTAGAAGGAGGTCGTGTTGAACGGGTTGCCGCCGATGAAGAGCGGGTGGAAGCTGAGCGCGAAGCGCATCCGCTCGCTCTTCACCCGGCTCGCGACGTAGCCGTGCACCGAGCGGTGGCCGCCGAGGCGCAGCAGGCGCGGCAGCATGCTCACCATGGTCCAGATGCGGTGGAACGGCTGGTGCGCCATCTGGGCGAAGGCGAAGTCGTAGATGCCGCGGCTGTCGGCGGCGAAACGGTCGTAGCCGGCGACGTCTTCGGGCGCCACGCGGGCGATCTCGGCGCGCATCTTCGCGGGGTCGCCCGAGCAGTCGAGCGTCTCGCCGTCGTCGAAGCGGATGCGGTAGAACGGGTCGAGGCGGCGCAGGTCGACGTCCTGCGCCATGTCGCGCCCGCAGAGCTTCCAGATGTCCTCGAAGACGAAGGGCGCGGTGACGATTGTCGGCCCGGCGTCGAAGGTGAAGCCGTCCTGCTTCCAGACGTAGGCCCGGCCTCCGGGCTTGTCGAGCTTGTCGAGCACCGTGACGGCGTAGCCGCGGGCGCCGAGCCGCGCGGCCGCGGCGAGTCCGCCGAAGCCTGCGCCGATCACGATGGCCGTGGGTCGCCCCGCCGGTCCCGAGCCCCGCCTGGGGCCTGAGCCCGGGCCGTGCGGGCCGCCCTGTGCGCCTGCGGGCGCTTCGCGATACGTCAACATAAGTTGACAGTAAGTCTGTCACGGGAGTCGGCGCAAGTCTTATCCCGAGGCGGGACTCTCCGCCGCGGCGCCGGCGTCGCGCCACGCCTCGTCCACGATCGCCGCCGCCACGTCCGGCGCCTGCTCGTGGGCGAGATGCCCGAGGCCCGCCAGCCTTCGCACCGAGGCGCCGGGCGTGCGCGCCGCGACGGCGTCGGCGTCCTCCGGCGGCACCGCGCGGTCCCGCTCGCCGACGATCAGGGCGAGGGGCCGGCGCAGGCGGGGCAGGTCCCGGCCGAGCGGCCGCAGGTCCCACGCCGCCATCATGGCAAGCGCGGCGGCGACATGGCCGGGGCTCTCGAAGAGCCGTCGGTAGAGCGCGCGGCCCCGCGCGTCGAGCCCGTCGCCCATCGCGTCGAGCAGCCGGTCGGCGGCGGCGCCGCCCGCCGTCCACGCCATCGCGCGCGGGACGAAGGGGTTGAGCGCGAGCAGCTTCGCCATGATGGGAAACAGCACGCCCGCCGCGCCGCGAAACGGCAGGAAGGCGCCGTTGAAGCTGACGATCGAGCGCGGCGCGGCGAGCCCGTCCAGCGCCATGCGCGCCGCGATCGCCGCGCCGGCGGAATGGCCCGCGATCAGCGCCGGAGACGCCCCCAGCGCCGCGCAGAGCGCCGCCAGCGCGCGCGCCATGCCCGGCAGGCTCGCATGGTCGCCGTAGCCGGGGCCGGAGAAGCCGTGGCCTGGCAGGTCGGGGGCGATCACGCGGAAGCGCTCGGCGAGCCGCGGCGCCACGTCCCGCCAGGAATGGCTCGCGCCGCCGGCGCCATGGACGAGCAGCAAAGCCGGCGCGCCCTCCGGGCCGAGCGTCTGGACATGCCAGCGCACGCCGCCCGCCTCCAGGAAGCGGCTGGCGTCGCGGTTGGGCCAGTCGGCGCCGTCGCGCGCCCAGTCGAGCCGCGGCGGCGTCATCGGCGCGGCGCGATCTGGCGGCGGATCATGGTCGCAGGGTCTTCATGGGGCGGCGTCTCGCGTCTGGTGC
>CAYGUQ010000152.1:3998-8673 GCA_964352995.1 uncultured Rhodobacterales bacterium | reverse complement strand
CCCCGCTCTGGACGACGCCGCCCGCGTGTGCGGCGCGGGGTTCGCCATGCGCATTGCGCGCATCCACGCCCCGCTTGCGCTGCCGGCCGCGATGTCGGGAGCGATTCTCGTCTTCCTCACCGCCTACAACGAGATCACGGTGTCGGCGCTGTTGTGGTCGCAGGGTTCCGAGACCATCGGCACGACCATCTTCAACTACGAGGACGGCGGCTACACGACCCTCGCCGCCGCCATGGCCGCGGTGACGGTGGCGCTGACGGCGGCCTTGATGCTGGCGCTCGACCGCCTCAGCCGCGGCCTGCCGGCGGGCGTCGCGCCGTGGCGGGCGTGATCTGACCGCCCCCGCGCGAGTTCAGGCCGCCCCGTGCAAGCGGGGCGCGCACTATGCGCGCCGAAACCTATGGCCTAATTCGGCATGAAACTTTAGGCTCCGTCCTCGCTCAGCCGTTTGCAATTCACTCGACGGAGCAATCATGGAGAAGATGCCTGCCCAGAACTTCGAGATAGCGCTCGACCGGGACAGTTTTCTGCGCGACCTGCTCAGAGATCTCTCAGGCGTGCTCAGTCGGGTCGTCGGCGATGAGGAGGCGGCCGGCTACATCAGCCTTGTGGGGGCCGCGATGGGGCGGCGCCTGCTCGCGCGGTATCGCGAGACGGCGGAGAGAAAGTCCTTCACGCGCGACGAGGTCGCAAACATTCTCATCGACCTCAAGGCGCGCATCGACGGCGGATTCCGCATCTCCGAGGTGACCGAGGACCAGATCGTGCTGGTCAACTCGGCCTGCCCCTTCGCCGGGCAGGTCGCCGGCCGCCCGGTGCTGTGCATGATGACCTCGAACGTCTTCGGCTACATCGCCGCCCAGTCGCTCGGCTATGCGCGCGTCGAGATCCGCGAGGCGTTCGCCCGAGGCGACGACCGTTGCCACGTCGTCGTCCACCTGAAGCCCGGTCCCGGACCAGGCCGCGCCTACGTCTCCGAAGAATGATGAGCGGGCTCGGGATCACGCACTGCATCGACGTGGAGGCGCTGCCCGATCCGCTGCTGCTTGTGCGGCGCTCCGACACCTGCGTGATGGAGACCAACAGGGCGGCGCGGGCGATGGTCGGGCTGGAGAGCGAAGACCTGATCGGCCGCCCGATCTGGTCGCTGCTCGACGAGCCTGTCGAGGAGCTGCGGGAGTTCCTCGCGCTGTGCGCGGGCTCCATGCAGCCGATGCTGGGAGCCCTGAAGCTGCGCGGCGCCTCGCGGCCGAGGCGGGTGTTCGGCGCGGCGGTCGCCGGCGCCGGCGAGCCGATGGTGGCGCTGGAGTTCGATGCGGAGCGCCGCTCGCGCTCGGACTTCATCGAGCTCACCAGCAAGATCGACGCCCTGAACGCGGAGGTCGGCCGCCGGCGCGCCATGGAGGCCGCGCTGACGGAGGCGCTTGAGCACGCCCGCGAATCCGACCGGCTGAAGGAGGAGTTTCTGCGAATCCTGAGCCACGAGGTGCGCACGCCGCTCAACGGCGTGCTCGGCGGCGTCGCGGTTCTGCTGCACCGCATCGACGACCCGCGACTCGCGCTGATCGCCAGCGAGGTGCGCAATTCCGCCGACGCCCTGCTCGCGCTATTCGGCGCCATGCTCGACCTCGCGCGGGCGCGGGCGGGCGGGCTCGAACCGCAGCTCGAGGCGACCGAGATCTGCGGCGTCGTCAGGGACGCGGCCTCCGTCGTCGCGCAGTCGGCGCGGGACAAGGGCGTCGCGCTTGAGGTCGTGACGCCGCCGACCGCGCTCACCATGCCGACCGACCCGCGCCTGCTGCGCCAGATCCTCCTCAACCTGCTCGCCAACGCGCTGAAGTTCACGCCTGCGGGCCGCGTCTCGCTCCGTCTCGAGCCGATCGGCCCGCCCCGTGCGGTGCGCATCGAAGTCGAGGACGACGGGCCCGGCGTGCCCGACGCCATCGCCGCCAAGATATTCGAGCCGTTCTTTCAGGGCTCGACGGGAGAGACGCGCAGCAGCCGGGGGGTCGGCCTCGGACTGGCCATCGCGAGCGCCTTCGCCGAGCAGCTCGGCGGCGCGCTGCTTCTGGCCCCGAGGCGCCGGCGCGGGGCGGTCTTCGAACTGACGCTGCCGGCGCCGCCCTGAGGCCTGTTCAGGGGGCCAGCCGCTCCAGCGCCTCCAGACGGTCGGCCTCGGCCGCGGGCTTGTCCCATCGGATGCGCTTGATGCGCGGGAAGCGCATCGCCACGCCCGACTTGTGGCGCGTCGAGCGCTGCACGGCGTCGAAGGCGACTTCCAGCACCAGCGTCTGGGCTACGGCGCGCACCGGGCCGTAGCGGTCGACCGTGTTGTCCCGCACGAACTTGTCGAGGCGCTTCAGCTCCTCGTCGGTGAAGCCGGAATAGGCCTTGCCCACAGGCGTCAGCTCCGGCCCCTCCGCGCCGTCGCGCCACGCGCCGAAGGTGTAGTCGCTGTAGAAGCTGGAGCGCTTGCCATGGCCGCGCTGGGCGTACATCAGCACGCAGTCCGCCGTCAGCGGCGCGCGCTTCCACTTGAACCACGCCCCCATCGGCCGGCCGCCGACATAGGCGGCGTCGCGACGCTTGAGCATCAGGCCTTCCTGCGCGGCGTCGCGCGCGCCGGCCCGCAGCGCGGCGAGCGCCGCCCACCCCTCGAAGGGCGCCAGCGGCGAGACGTCGAGCGTCGGCGAGAAACCCTCCAGCCGCGCGCGCCGCTCGACCAGCGGCAGCGGCCGCAGGTCGTCCCGCCCGTCATGCAGCAGGTCGTAGGCGCGGATGAAGGCGGGCCGCTCGGCGATCTGCCGCGCAGTGACAGTCTTGCGGTTCAGGCGCTGCTGAAGCTCGGAGAACGGCGCGGCCTCCCCGTCGGCGCCGCGCACGAGCAGTTCGCCGTCGACGCAGCCGCGCCAGTCGATCGCCTCCAGCACGTCGGGAAAGGCCGCGCCGAAATCCTCTCCGGTGCGGGAGTAGAGGGCTCGACCGGACGGCCCCGCCACCGCCTGCACGCGCACCCCGTCCCACTTCCACTCCGCGAGGAAGTCGGCGGGGTCGAGCCTCGCCTCCAGCCGCGCCAGCGTCTCGGCGTCGGTCTCTCGGTTCTCGCGCGTCTCCGCGGCGGCGTAGAGGAAGGCCTCGACGGGATGGGCCAGCATCATGGGGCGGAAGGCGCGGTCGCGGTCGATCTCGGGCGCCGCGCCCCCGTCGAGCCATGCGAAGAGGTCTTCGTAGGGCGCGCTCAGGCCCGGCCAGACCTCCTCGATGTCGGCGAGATCGCGCCCGCTCATCTCCGCCAGCGCGGTCTTGGCGAGGCGCTCCGAGACGCCGACGCGCAGGCCGCCGGTGCAGAGCTTGACCAGCGCGAACCGCTCCGACGGACCCATCGCGTCCAGCAGCCGCGCGACGACGCCGGCCCGCCCCGCCCGCGGCGCCGCGCTCAGCGCGCCGATCACCGCGTCGAGCGTCGGCGCCGCGCCGTCCTCCCGCTCCGCCGGCCAGATCAGCGAGACGGTCTCGGCCAGGTCGCCGACATAGTCGTAGCTGAGGCGGAAGAGCACCGGGTCGACGCGCTCCTCGGCCAGCGTCCGGAACACCGAGGCGGTCATGTGAGGCAGCGAAAGGCCGCCGGCCAGCGCCGCCAGCGCCCAGCCGCGGCGCGGATCGGGCTCTGCGCGAAAGTGCTCTACCAGCAGGGCGAGCTTCGCGCTTCGGCCGGGCGTGTGGACGAGCGCTTCGAGAAGGCGTGCGAATGGCGTCATGATGCTATAATAAGCCGTCCGGGTGAGAACGGGAGGCGTCGGAGGCGCCGCCGCGCGGCCAGAAGCGACGAGGTGACGGGTGCTCTCCTACCAGCACGCCTATCACGCCGGCGGTCCGGCCGACGTGCACAAGCATGCCGCCCTTGCGGCGCTCCTTGCGCTGCTTACGGCCAAGGAGCGGCCGATCAGCTATCTGGAGAGCCACGCCGGACAGGGCCGCTACGATCTCTCAGACGGCGCGGCGCTGAAGACGGGCGAGGCGCTGCGCGGCGTCGCGATGACGGCGCGCGCCGACCACCCCTACTGGAAGGCGATCGACGCGGCGCGCGCCGAGTCGGGCGAGGCCAGCTATCCCGGTTCGCCGAAGCTCGCCGAGGCGCTGCTCCGCCCGCAGGACCGCATGACGCTGATGGAGCTTCACCCGGTCGAGCACATGGCCCTGTCGCATGTGATGGGGACCGGCAGGCCGGGCGGGCCGACGGTCGCCGTTCACCGCCGCAACGGGCATGAGGGGCTCCGCGCGCTCACGCCGCCGCAGCCGCTGCGCGGGCTGGCGCTGATCGACCCGAGCTACGAGGTCAAGACGGAGTACGACGAGACCGCGGCGCTGGCGCTGGAAATCTGGGCGCGGTGGCCGCAGGGCGTGATCGTCGTGTGGTATCCCATCCTGCCCGCCGGGCGGCACGCCGCGCTCATCGGGCCGGTTATGGCCGTCGCGCAGGAGGCCGCCATGGTGGACGAGGTGCGTTTCCGCAGCCCGCCGGCGCGGGGCATGCAGGGCTCGGGCCTTCTGATCCTGAATCCGCCTTTCGGCGCGCAGGAGGCGCTGACGGACCTGCGCGAGATGTGCGTGCGGGTGTTCGCCCCGGTCTACGCCAGCGCGCCGGGCTGAACTGCGCAGCCCTTGCCGAATGCGC
>CAYGUQ010000152.1:0-3898 GCA_964352995.1 uncultured Rhodobacterales bacterium | reverse complement strand
GCGCGGCGTTATCAGGCGCGCTTGACCCTGCACAACCGGAGCTTTGGCCATGGCCCGCGTCACCGTCGAGGATTGCGTCGACAAGCTGCCGAACCGCTTCGATCTGGTGCTGCTCGCCGCCCACCGGGCGCGCGAACTGTCCTCCGGCTCCCATGAGCTCGTGGACCGCGACAACGACAAGAACCCCGTCGTCGCGCTGCGCGAGATCGCCGACGAGCAGATCCCCGTCGAGGACCTGCGCGAACACGCCATCGAGGCGCTGCAGCGCCAGATCGAGGTCGACGAGCCGGAGGAGGACCGCATGGCCGCGATGATGAGCGCGCCGCAGCCGGACCGTCCCGCCGACGACCTCTCCGAGGAGCAGCTCCTGCGCGCCCTCCTCGCCGAGCAGGGCGGGCGCTGAGCCCGAAGGCGTCGTCGGACGCGCGGTCCCGCCGGCTGCGCCGGGCGTAACGGGGCCCGGCCGTTTCACGGCCATCCGACCGCGCCCTGCGCCTGCACGACGCATGTTGCCCGTCGGCGGCCGCACGGCGCCGAAGCGGCCTGACCCGAGCCCGCCGCGCCACGCTCCCGCGGCGCCCCTGCCGCGGCGGGCCTCCTTGCCAAGCCGTCGGCGGAGGGATTGAATCGGATCGGGGCCGCAACGGCCGCCCGGGGAAACGCGCTTGATCCGTCAGTTCGAACTTGTCGAGAAGGTCCGGGCCTACAATCCAGGGGCCGACGAGGCGCTGCTCAACCGCGCCTACGTGTTCGGCGCGAAGGCCCATGCGACCCAGACGCGGGCGTCCGGCGAGCCCTATTTCGGCCATCCGCTCGAAGTCGCCGCGATCCTGACGGACCTCCGGCTCGACGACGCCTCCATCGTGACCGCCCTGCTGCACGACACGATCGAGGACACGGAGGTGACGCACGACGAGATCGCGCGGCTCTTCGGCGAGGAGATCGCGACGCTGGTGGACGGCGTGACCAAGCTCACCCGGCTGGAGCTCTCCAGCAAGGAGGCCGCGCAGGCGGAGAACTTCCGCAAGCTGTTCCTCGCCACGGCCCGCGACGTCAGGGTCCTGCTGGTCAAGCTGGCGGACCGCCTGCACAACATGCGCACCCTCGGCCACCTGCGCGACGACAAGCGCCAGCGCATCGCGCGCGAGACCATGGACATCTTCGCCCCGCTCGCCGGCCGAATGGGCATGCAGAAGATGCGCGAGGAGCTTGAGGACCTCGCCTTCGACGTGCTGAACCCCGAGGCGCGCACCTCGATCATGCGGCGCTTCCTGAAGCTGCGGAAGGAGACGGGCGACATCATCCCCGAGATCAGCCGCAGCATCGAGGAGGCGCTCTACGAGGCGCATGTGCCCGCCGTCGTGCTCGGCCGCGAGAAGCGGCCCTATTCGATCTGGCGCAAGATGGAGGAGAAGGGCGTCGGCTTCTCGCAGCTCTCCGACATCTACGCCTTCCGCGTGGTGACCGAGGGCGTGGAGGACTGCTACCGCGCGCTCGGCGCGGTGCACCGGCGCTGGCGCGTGGTGCCGGGCCGCATCAAGGACTACATCTCCGGTCCGAAGTCCAACGGCTACCGCTCGCTCCACACCACGGTCTCCGGTCCCAACGCCATGCGCGTGGAGGTGCAGCTGCGCACCCGCGAGATGGACGAGGTCGCCGAGACGGGCGTCGCCGCGCACTGGGCCTATCGCGAGGGCGTGCGCTCGCAGAACCGCTTTGCGGTGGACCCCTTCACCTGGCTGCGCGACATCGCCGACCGCATCCAGAAGGGTGAGAGCCCGCAGGACTTCATCGAGCACGTGAAGCTCGACATGTTTCACGATCAGGTCTTCTGCTTCACGCCGAAGGGCGACGTCATCCCCCTGCCCCGCGGCGCCACGCCCATCGACTTCGCCTATGCGATCCACTCGCGCGTCGGCGACTCATGCGTCGGCGCCAAGATCGACGGGCGCCGCGCGCCGCTCTGGACGCGGCTGCGCAACGGCCAGCAGGTCGAGGTGATCCGCGCCGAGGCGCAGCGCCCCTCCCCGGTCTGGATGGACATGGCCGTCACCGGCCGCGCGCGCTCGGCCATCAAGCGGGCGCTGCGCGAGGACGCCCGCGACGAGAACATCCGCTTCGGCCGCGAGATCGTCCGGCAGGCGTTCGAGCGCCGCTCGCGCCCCCTGACCGAAAAGGGGCTCGAGACCGCCGCGCGCAAGCTGGGGCGCGAGAAGGTCGACGATCTGCTGGAGGCCGTCGGCGCCGGCGAGGTGTCGGCGCGCAAGGTGATCGAGGTGATCTACCCGCCGCAGGATGGCGAGATCGCCGAGCCGCGGCTGGAGCCCGACGCCCCTACGGTGCGCGGCGTGCGCAAGGGCCTCGCCACCCGCTTCGGCGCCTGCTGCAAGCCCATCCCGGGCGACAGGATCGTCGGCATACAGGACGGCGCCGGCGTCGTCGTGCACGCCATCGACTGCCCGACGCTTGAGCGCCATGAGGAGGATCTCGCCAGCTGGCTCGACCTGCGCTGGGACGAGGAGGCCGCGCTCGCCGCGACCCATTCCGCCCGCATTTCCCTGACGCTCGCCAATGAGCCGGGAGCGCTGGCGCGCATCTGCGCGTTGATCGCCGAACAGCGCGCAAACATAGACTTTCTCGCCACGGCCGAGCGCACGCCGGATTTTTTCCGAATGTTGCTCGACGTGGAGGTCAGAGACGTTAAACATCTGTCGGGCATTCTTACGGCGTTGGAGGCGCAGCCGATGATCAGCGTGGCTGCGAGGGCGCGCGCGGGAAGCGGGCAGGCCGGCGTCGGCGGCGACCTGGATATCGCCGCCCTGGTTGATTAGGCCCGGACGAGGGGCCGCTAAGGACGGAGTTGCTTCCGGGTGTTCAAGCGGCGTGTCGAACTCAGTTGGGTGGGGAAGCTGCGAGCGACCTTCGCGCCGGTCAAGGGATGGCGCCGGGGCTTCGCCTACGCAGGCAGGCGCATGCAGCGGCTGCCCGACACGCCCCATCGCATCGCGCTCGGCTTCGCATGCGGGGTGATGGCCTCCTTCACGCCGTTCTTCACGCTGCATTTCGTCGTCGCGGCGCTGCTGGCGCTCGCGGTGCGCGCCAACGTCCTCGCCTCCGCCATCGGCACCTTCGTGGGCAACCCGCTGACCTTTCCGTTCATCGCGTGGACGTCGATCACGGTGGGCGAGGCGCTGATGGGCGTGGGCGTCCATCCCGACACCTTCGACTTCACGAACGTGTTCACAGACGTCGGCGCGTTTCTCGACCAGATCTTCCTGCCCTATCTCGTTGGTGGATGCGCGCCGGGCGCCCTCGCGTCGCTTGCGGCCTATCTGATCGTCCGGCCGGTGGTGGCCGCCTATCAGGGGCGCCGGCGCGCCTTGCGCATGGCCGCGGCCAGCGCCAAGGTCGCCGCGCATCTGGCGCACATCAAACGCGGCAAGGTCGTCGACGCGACCGACTGACCGCGCAAGTCGGGAGGACGACGCGATGACGGGCGAAGCGAAAGGGCTCATGCGGCCGTTGGGCAGGCTGCGTCTGGGCGTGAACATCGACCACGTCGCGACGATCCGGAACGCCCGGGGCGGCAGGCATCCCGAGCCGCTGCGCGCAGCCAAGGCAGCCGCCGCCGCCGGCGCCGACGGCATCACGGCGCATCTGCGCGAGGACCGCCGCCACATCACCGACGCGGACATCGAGGCGCTGACCGAGACGCTGCGCGGGCTCGGCCTGCCGCTCAACTTCGAGATGGCCGCGACCGAGGAGATGCAGGCCATCGCGCTGCGCCACCGGCCCCACGCCGTCTGCATCGTGCCGGAGCGGCGCGAGGAGCGCACGACGGAAGGCGGCCTGGAGGTGGCGCGGGAGGAGAACCGGCTGGCGCATTTCATCGCGCCGC
>CAYGUQ010000151.1:0-8712 GCA_964352995.1 uncultured Rhodobacterales bacterium | reverse complement strand
CTCGGCGGCGCTCAACGGTAGGCCGATTCGCGGCGGCGCGCGCTCACGATCGGCTGAGACGCGGCCCGCAGCGTCAGCCGTTCTCGCCGAGCCCCAGCACGTCGAGCATGTCGTATTCGCCCGGCCGCCGGCCCTGACCCCACAGCGCCGCCTGCACCGCGCCGCGGGCGAAGATCATCCGGTCCGTCGCGACATGGCCGAGCGTCACGCGCTCGCCCATGCCGGCGAAGGTGACGGCGTGCTCGCCCACCACGTCGCCGCCGCGCAGCGAGGCGAAACCGATGGCGCCTCCGGGCCGCGGCCCCGTGATGCCGTCGCGGCCCCTCACCGCGAGCGCCTCCAGCGTCGCGCCGCGACCCTCGGCGGCGGCCTCGCCGAGCATCAGCGCGGTGCCGGAGGGCGCGTCGGCCTTCCAGCGGTGATGCGTCTCGACGATCTCGACGTCCCAGTCCGCCCCCAGCGCGGCGGCGACGCGGCGGGTCATCGCGGTGAGCAGGTTGACGCCGAGCGACATGTTGCCGGCGCGCACGATCACCGCGTGGCGGGCGCAGGCCTTCAGCCGGGCGAGATGCCGGGGCTCGAAGCCGGTAGCGCCGATCACATGAATCAGACGCGCCTGCGCCGCCAGCTCCGCATGGGCGACCGCGGCGTCGGGAGCGGTGAAGTCGAGCACGGCCTGCGCGCCGGCGAAGAGCGGCAGCGGATCGTCCGAGACCGCAAGCCCGATCGGCCGGCCGAGCCCGATGGCCTCGCCGACGTCGCGCCCCGTCCAGTCATGGCCCGGCCGCACGGTGGCGCCGGCCAGCGTCACGCCGTCATGCTCGATCACGGCGCGGGCGAGCATTCCGCCCATGCGCCCGGCGACGCCTGCGACGACGACATGGATGGTCTGCGGGGCGGGACGGTCTGGCATCGGAGCGGCTCCTCGGCGTTAGGGCCACCCTTGTAGGCGCTTCGGCCCGGTCCCCGCCAGCGGCGCCGCGCCGCCCGCTTCGCCGCGACGGCCCCTGCGGCGGGGCTGTCCATTGTGCGGCGCGTCCGTCGGCTGATACTCTGCGTCTTTCACCGGTTCCGGAGGATCCGCCATGGATGGCGCCCCGCTCAGCAACATGCACGCGCGCGACGTCGAGGCGCTGCTGCATCCCTACACCAACGCCGTGGCGCACCGCAGCGTCGGGCCGCACACCATTGAGCGCGGCGAGGGCGTCTACGTCTACGACAGCGAGGGCCGCAAGCTGCTGGAGGGCATGGCGGGCCTGTGGTGCACCGGGCTCGGCTTCCATGACGAGGAGCTGATCGAGGCGGCGCGCGAGCAGCTCGGCAAGCTGCCCTACTACCACCTGTTCGCCGGGCGCAGCTTCGAGCCCGCGGTGGAGCTCGCCGAGAAGCTCAAGGAGATCGCGCCGGTCCCGATGAGCAAGGTTTTCTACCAGTCGTCCGGCTCCGAGGCCAACGACACCCAGATCAAGATGGCCTGGTACTACAACAATGCCCTCGGCCGCCCCGAGAAGAAGAAGATCATCAGCCGGATCAAGGGCTACCACGGCGTGACGATCTTCGCCGCCTCGCTCACCGGTCTGCCCTACAACCACAAGGACTTCGACCTGCCCGTCAGCGACCGGGTGAAGCACGTCGCCACCCCGCACCATTGGCGCGGCGCGCATCCCGGCGAGACGGAAGCCGAGTTCGCCGCGCGCCTCGCGGCCGATCTCGACGCCTTCATCGAGGCCGAGGGCCCCGAGACGGTCGCCGCCTTCATCGCCGAGCCGATCATGGGCGCCGGCGGCGTCATCGTGCCGCCGGAGGGCTATTTCGAGGCGATCATGCCGGTGCTGAAGAAGCACGACGTGCTTATGATCGACGACGAGGTCATCTGCGGCTTCGGGCGCACCGGAAACTGGTTCGGCGCCACCACGATGGGCATGACGCCGACCTCGATGTCGATGGCCAAGCAGCTCACCTCCGCCTACGTGCCGCTCTCGGCCGTCGCGATCAACGCCGAGATGGCCGAGGCGATCGAGCAGAACTCCCACAAGATCGGCCTCTTCGGCCACGGCTTCACCTATGGCGGGCATCCCCTCGGCTGCGCCGTCGCGGTCAAGACCATCGAGATCTACCAGCGGCGCGACATCGTCGGCCATGTCCGCAAGGTCGCGCCGCTGTTCCAGAAGCGCCTGCGCGACCACGCCGGCCACCCGCTCGTCGGCGAGGCGCGCGGCGTCGGCCTGATGGGCGCGCTGGAGGTCTCGCCGGACCGGGAGAAAGCCGCGACCTTCGCCCAGCCCGGCAAGGTCGGCGCGAAGCTCTCCGCCGAGATGCTGTCGCGCGGGGTCATCGGCCGCGCCATCGGCGACAGCTTCGCGTTCTGCCCGCCGATGGTGATCACCGAGGAGCAGATCGAGGAGATGTTCGCGCCGCTGGAGGCCAGCCTCGACGCGACGCACGCCTGGGCGAAGGCCGAAGGCCACCTCGGCTGACGCGTCGCGCCGCGGCGCTCCCGCCGGCCCTCGGGTCCGGCGGCGGCGCCGCGGCGCAAATCGCGAAAAGCCCCGCCGCCCCGATCTTCCGGCCGGCGGGCGCTCCAAGCCCCCAAGGGCGCCGGCGGCGCCGCCGCGATCAGGGCGACGGGGCCCGGCGCGCCCAGCCCCCCGGTGCTGCGCCCTTGGCCTTCGCGACCGGGTCGTTCCAGCGCCGGAGCGCCTGATCGATTCCGCGGCGCGCATTGAGGCTTGGCGCGGCCCCCGCCCACCTGCTTAGTTGGCGCGCGTCCTCCATCGCGGGCCTCCCGGCATGCCTATCCCGATCCAGATCGTCTCCAACCCCGCCCGCGGCATCGCGCTCAAGCTGATGTCGGTGCTGCTGTTCACCATCATGTCGGCCTGCATCAAGGCCGCTCGGGAGTACGCGCCGCCGGGGCAGGCGATGTTCTTCCGCAGCTTCTTCGCCATCCCGCCCATCGTCCTCTACGCGCTCTGGCTGGGGCGGTTCGCCGAGGTGTTCCGCGTCAACGACGCCTTCGCCCATGTGAACCGCGGCCTCGTCGGCATGGCGGCGATGGCCTGCGGCTTCACCGCGCTCGGCCTGCTGCCGCTGCCGGAGACCATCGCCATCAACTACGCCGCGCCCCTCATGGCCACGGCGCTGGCGGCGCTGATGCTGGGCGAGCAGGTCCGCGCCTATCGCTGGACGGCGGTGGCGGTGGGGCTGGCGGGCGTGCTGGTCATGCTCTGGCCGCGACTGACGGTGCTGGCGAGCGGCGACGTCTCCGACAGCGAGGCGCTGGGCGCCTGGGTGGCCCTGCTCGGGGCCGTCTTCGTCGCGCTGGCGACGGTGCACATCCGCCGGCTGACCCAGACCGAGACGACGCTCTCCATCGTGTTCTGGTTCTCGGTGAGCTGCACGGTCGGCTCGCTCTTCACGGTCCCCTTCGGCTGGGGCGTGCTCGACGCATGGACCGCGACGCTGCTGGTCGCGGCGGGGCTGCTGGGGGGCGTGGCGCAGATCATGATGACCGAGGGCTACCGCAACGCCGACGCCTCGACGCTCGCCCCGTTCGAGTATTCGTCGATGCTCTACGGACTCTTCCTCGGCTTCGTGCTGTTCGCCGAGGTTCCCGGCGCGCAGGTGCTGGCGGGCGCGTCCATCGTCATCGGCGCCGGCCTCTACATCATCCGCCGCGAGCGCCAGCTCGCCATCGACCGCAGCCGCGCCAAGCGCGCCGGCTCCATGCCCAGCGCGCAGTAGCCGCGCCCACAGCCGACAGTCCGCTGCGCGCCGCGCGGGTCTTCGGCCCATCGTTCGCGCTGGGCGCGACTCATTGACACGAGCGTCGGTCGGTTCACCTTCGAAGGAGGTTCAAGCAGGCGTCGGCGGCCGCGGAGACGGTCGGGCGCGAGCCAGACAGGGAGAACCCGCCGATGGCGAGAATGACCGTGAACGGCCAGGAGCGCGAGATCGACGCGCCGGAGGCCATGCCGCTGCTCTGGGCGCTGCGCGACAGCCTCGGCCTCACAGGCTCCAAGTACGGCTGCGGCGTCGGCCTCTGCGGCGCCTGCACCGTGCATGTCGACGGCCGCGCGGAGAGGAGCTGCATGCTGCGCGTCGGCGACGTCGAGGGCGCGACCATCACCACCATCGAGGGGCTGCATCCGCAGGGCGACCACCCGGTCCAGGCGGCGTGGCGCGAACTGAGCGTTCCGCAGTGCGGCTTCTGCCAGGCGGGGCAGATCATGCAGGCGGCGAGCCTGCTTGAGGAGAACCCCAACCCCACCGACGAGGAGATCGCCTCGGCGATGGACGGCAACGTCTGCCGCTGCGGCTGCTACGAGCGCATCGTGGCGGCCGTCCGTCTCGCCGCGACCGGCATCTGAGGGAGGACGCGCCATGCTCAGCCATCTGAAGGAAGCCGGCGTCCTCGACGCCGCCGCCGGGACCGAAGGGGCGGGGCCGCTGCGGTCGCTCGCCATCGCGAAGCTCGACCGGCGGATGTTTCTCGCCGGCGCTGGCGTGGGCCTCGCCGCGCTGGCGGCGCCGGCCCACGCCTTCGAGCCGTGGAAGACCGGCGGCTCCGACATGCCGAACGGCCTCGTCTCCGACCCGCTGGTGTTCGTGACCATCGACCCCGACGGTACCGTCACCATCGTCGCCCACCGCTCCGAGATGGGCACCGGCGCCAAGACCTCGCTGCCGATGGTGCTGGCGGACGAGATGGGCGCCGACTGGGATCGCGTGCGCATCGTGCAGGCTCCCGGCGACGAGCCGCGCTACGGCAACCAGAACACCGACGGCTCGCGCTCCATGCGCCATCACATCCAGACCATGCGCGAGATGGGGGCCTCGCTGCGCCTGATGCTCGCCGAGGCCGCCGCCGAGCGCTGGGGCGTCGGCGCGGGCGCGGTGAGCGTGGGCGTCCACGAAGTGCGCGAGGCCATGGGCGGGCAGACGCTCGGCTTCGGCGCGCTCGCCGAGGCGGCGCTGGCCCGGCCCGTGCCCGCCCGCGAGGCGCTGAGCTTCAGGGACGAATCGGAATTCCGCTACATGGGTCGGGAGGTCGTGCGCATCGCCGACCTGCGCGGCATCACCACGGGCTCGGCGGTCTACGGCGCCGACATTCGCCTGCCGGGCATGAAGTACGCCGTCATCGCCCGCCCGCCGGTGGCCGGCGGCAAGGTCGCGTCCGTGAACGCCGCCGCCGCGCTGGAGACGCCCGGCGTGGAGCGGGTCGAGCAGCTCGAGGGCGGCGCGCTGCCGGCCGGGTTCGGGCCGCTCGGCGGCGTCGCGGTGATCGCCGGCAGCACATGGGCCGCGCTCGACGGCCGCGAGCGGCTGGAGATCGAGTGGGAGGCCGGCCCCCATGGCGGCTACGACAGCGACGCCTACCGCGCCATGATGGAGGAGATGGCGGGCAGGGACGCCGCCGTCGTCCGCGACAGGGGCGACTGGCCGGCCGCGAAGGCCGCCGCGGCGCGCGTCTTCTCGCAGACCTACCACCAGGCCCACATGGCCCACGCCTCGATGGAGCCGCCGGCCGCCGTCGCCGACGTGCGCGCCGACAGCGCCGAGATCTGGGCGCCGAGCCAGAGCCCCTACGACGCCCGCAAGGACGTCGCCAAGGCGCTGGGCATGGAGATCGAGCAGGTGACGCTGCACGTGACGCTGCTGGGCGGCGGTTTCGGCCGCAAGTCCAAGGGCGATTTCGTGACCGAGGCCGCGCTGCTCAGCCAGCGCGTCGGCGCGCCGGTGCTGGTGCAGTGGACGCGCGAGGACGACATCCGCCACGACTACCTCCACACGACTTCGGTGGAGCGGCTGGAGGCGGCGCTCGACGGAGACGGCAAGGTGACGGGGTGGCTGCACCGCTCGGTGGCGCCGACCATCCTCTCGACCTTCGCGCCGAACCCCGAGGCGGCGCTGCCCATCGAGCTCGGCATGGGGCTGGTCGACACCCCCTTCGCCACCCCGGCGCTGCGCTGCGAATCGGCCGTGGCGCCGGCCCACGCCCGCATCGGCTGGTGGCGCGCGGTATCGAACGTGCCGCACGCCTTCGCCATCCAGAGCTTCGCGCACGAACTCGCGACGGAACTCGGCCGCGACCACCGCGAGGTGCTGCTGGAGCTGATCGGCCCGGATCGGGTGATCGACGCGAAGGCCGAGGGCATGCCGGAGGACCTGTGGAACTACGGCGAGCCCTATGACGGCTTCCCCATCGACACTGGCCGGCTCAAGAACGTCCTCAACGTCGCGGCCGACGCCATCGGCTGGGGCTCGGAGACGCCGGAGGGCGAGGGCCTCGGCATCGCGGTTCATCGCAGCTTCGTCTCCTACGTCGCGGCGGCGGTGCGGGTGAAGATCGACGGCGGGCAGGTGCGCGTGCCCGAGGTCCACATGGCCGTCGACTGCGGCTTCGCCGCCAACCCCGAGCGCATCCGCAGCCAGATGGAGGGCGCCGCCGTCATGGGCATGACCGCGACGCTGCACAGCGCCGTCACCTACAAGGACGGCGCGGCGCAGCAGTCGAACTTCAACGACTACCAGATGGTGCGGGCGACGAACTTCCCCGAGAAGGTGACGACCCACATCATCCCGCACCCGTTCAGCGTGAAGTCGACGGGGGTCGGCGAGCCGGGCGTCCCGCCGGTTCCGCCCGCCATCTGCAACGCGATCTTCGCCGCGACCGGCAAGCGCTTCCGCAGCCTGCCCATCGGCGAATACATCGACGTCTGATCCGGTCGCGGCGGGGCCCGTCCGGTCCCGCCGCGCGCCATCCCCGCGCCGCCTCAAGCGCGCGTTAGGCTTCATGAAGCACAGTGGCGTCGGTGTGAGTGAGTCGGCCATCGGGGGGCCATCGAACATGGGTTACGCGGGGTCTGCGCGCCGCAGCCGCCAGCAGGCGGTCGGCCGGTTCAGGGAGGCGCGGCTGGCGCGCCGCGCCGACGATCTGGCCGAGCGCCAGAGCATGTTCCTCGACGCGGCGGAACGCGTCATGGAGCTGACCCAGGCCAATCGCGACATGATCGCCGGCTATCGCGAGGCCCGCGCGAGCGCCGCCGAGGCGCTGCGCCACGCGCTCGCCGCGCAGGCCGGGGCGCTGCGAGACGCCTCCCGCGCCGACATCGCCCGCAACGGCGAGGCCCGCGCCGCGCTCGGCGACGCGGGCCGCAACGGCAGGGCGGCCTTCGTCGCCTCCCTGCGCGAAGACGTCGCCCGCATCGTCACCGAGGATTTCGGCCCCTCGCGGCCTGGCGCCGTCGCGGAGCCCTTCGAGTCCGCCGGCGCGCCGAGCGGGTTCTAGGCCGGCGCCGCGCCACGCCCCGTCTCACGCCGGGCCCGCCCGCGCGCGACGGGCGGCCCGCGCGGTCACACCTCCGGCGAGACGCCCGGCAGATCGAGGTTGCGGATCAGCTCCCGCACCTCCTGCCTCGCCGCGATGTGGCTCATGCTCAGCGGCTGGCCCTCGGCGCCGCCGCGCAGGTCGAGCAGCGTCAGCCCCGACAGGAACAGCTCCCGGAAGATCACGCGCTCCGAGAAGCCCGGCGCGACGCGGAAGCCGATGCGCTTGGACAGCTCCTTCAGCATCCGCCCCACGGTGCGCTTGTTGCGGGCGTCGAGCGTGGCGATGCGGTTGCGCATCACGATCCAGTCGATCGGCTTGAGGCCGGCCTGAGCGCGGATCTGGCGGCCGCGCCACACCATCTCGGAGTAGATCGACGGCCCCTTGATGCGCCCAGTCGCGGGGTCCACCCGCGCCAGCAGGTCGAAGTCGATCAGGCTGTCGTTGAGCGGCGTGATCAGCGTGTCGGCGGCGGCGTGCGCCTCCTGGCTGAAGGTCGTGAACGAGCCGGGGCAGTCGATCACGACGAAGTCGCTGCGCGCGCGCAGCCCGTCGAGCGCGGCGCGCAGGGCGGCGCGGTCTGCCTCGTCGGCCTCGGCGCGCAGGGGCAGGTCGGAGGGCGTCACGCGCGCCTGCTCGGGCATGATCAGCGCGGCGCCGCTGCGCTCGGCGTAGGCGCGGCGATTCTCGAGATAGCGGAAAAAGGACTGCTGGCGCAGGTCGAGGTCCATCGCTCCGACGCGCTTGCCCGCCCGCGCCAGCGCGACGAACAGGTGCATGGCGGTGGTGGACTTGCCCGAGCCGCCCTTCTCGTTGCCGAGCACGACGACATGGGCGCGCGCCGAGCCGCCGGGCGCGTCGGCCTCCACGGCGGGCGCGAGCCCGGTCGATCCGTCCGAAGCGGTCACGGCTCAGCCCGCCCGACGCCCAGCCTGCCTGTCGCGCGCCTGTCGAGGGGGCGCGCCGCGGCTTCGCCTCCGTCCATCGGCGCGGCGGTCGTCCGGGCGCCCATGCGCCCGGAGATCAGAAGCCGAAGCCTTCGAACTTCTTCTTGAACTTCGAGACGCGGCCGCCGGTGTCCATCAGCCGCTGGCCGCCGCCTGTCCAGGCCGGGTGCACCGAGGGGTCGATGTCGAGCGTCAGCGTGTCGCCCTCGCTCTTGTAGGTCGAGCGCATCTGGACGCTCGAACCGTCCGTCATCTTCACGTTGATGACGTGGTAGTCGGGGTGGATGTCTTTTTTCATCGCGATGCTCCCGCGCCGGCGCCTGCGCCTCAAGCCGAATACCCACGCGCCGGCGCCGCCCCCGCGTCGCCGGCTGCGCGCAGCCGTGTCGAGCGGCGCTGTTACAGGAGGGCGGCCCGCGAAGCAAGCGCGGCGAG
>CAYGUQ010000150.1:0-8722 GCA_964352995.1 uncultured Rhodobacterales bacterium | reverse complement strand
CCGGCGCGTCGCCGAAGAAGAGGTAGCCCCAGAGCGCGGCGAACATCAGCGACGCGTAGGTGAAGGGCGCAATGGCGGAGGCCGGCGCCGTGTTGAACGCCACGATCAGCAGCCATTGGCCGACCGAGCCGACGCCGGCCATGCAGACCATCACCACCGCGTCGTCCCATGTCGGCGTCGTCCAGACGAAGGGCACCATCGCGCTCGCCACCACCGCCCCGAGCGTCGCGGTGTAGAGCAGCGTCGTCAGGTGGCTCTCGTCGCGGCCCAGAAAGCGCGTCGCGATGGAGTAGCCGGCGAAGAGCAGCGCCGCGAGCAGCGGCAGCAGGGCGGCCGGCTGGAACACGTCCGCCCCCGGCCGCACGATGATGAGCGCGCCGACGAAGCCCGCCGCGACGCCAGCCCAGCGGCGCGGCCCGACCTGCTCGCCCAGCACCAGCGCCGCGAGCGCTGTGATCGCGAGCGGCGCCGTCTGGAAGATCGCCGTCGCGTCGGCCAGCGGCATCGCCGAGAACGCGAAGAAGCCGCAGAGCGTCGCCGAGAACAGCATCGCCGAGCGGATGATCTGCAATCTCAGATGCCGCGTGCGCGCCAGCGTGAAGATCCTGGGGCTGACGACCAGCGCCACGAGCGCCGCCTGCCCTGCATAGCGCGCCCACACGACCTGCAACGGGTCGTACCGCGCCATGAGCCCCTTCGCGACCGCATCCATGGACGCGAACAGCGCCATGGCGAGGATCAGGAGCGCCGCTCCGCGCGCCTCGTGGGACAGCGCGGCGAAGCGCGAGGCGATGGCGGTCATGGTCCCTCGAAGGCAGGGGCGGTGAAAGAGTTCGCGGCCGCAGCCGGCGGCGCGACGGCCGTCAGGGCTGCGGGACGGCCACGCCGATCATGCAGTCGCGCGTCACGATCCCGGCGAGGCGCTCGGCGGACCAGTCCTCGGTGCCCTCGGGCCGCCGCGGCACCACGAGATAGCGCATGTCGGCGGTGCTGTCGTGGACGCGCACCGCGACGCCCTCGGGCAGCGTCAGCCCGAACTCCGCCAGCACCGCCCGCGGCTCGCGCACGGTGCGGGAGCGGTAGGCGCGAGACTTGTACCAGTCCGGCGGCAGGCCCAGCAGGTTGCGCGGGTAGCACGAGCAGAGGGTGCAGACGACGACGTTGTGAGCCTCGGCGTCGTTCTCCACCGCGACGAGCTTCATCGCCTCCACCTCGACGCCCATCTCGCGGCAGGCGGCGGAGCCGTCGGCGAGCAGGCGGTCGCGGAAGGCCGGGTCCGTCCAGGCGCGGGCCACGACGCGGGCGCCGAGGGCGGGGCTGCGCGCATCCATCCGCGTCACCTGCGCCGCGATCTCGGCGGGCGTCGTCACGCCCTTCTCGACGAGGAGTTCGCGCACCGCGATCTCCATCCGACGCCAGTAGGTCAGCCGGTCGTCGGCGTCGGCCGGCGGCGCGTGGTCGTGATCATGGCCGTCATGCGGCATCGGCGGGCTCCAGCCAGTGCTCGTAGATCTCGACGTCGAGCGTGTCCTTCGGCTCGGCGCCGCCCCACAGCGCCGAGAGCGCGAAGCGCACGCGGTAGAGCGGCACTGACGGCAGGCCGTCGCGCCGCGCCGCAAGCTCCTCGGGGTTGGGGAACGCGCCGCAGACGCGCTCGATCCGCCCCGTGGCGCCGCGGATGTACCAGGGCGTGCGGATGTGGCCGGGGCCGTCGCGGAAGCTCACCGTCACCGCGTCGCCGGGCGAGAAGCGCGGGCGGCCGGCGGGATAGGGCGGCGGCGGCGCCGCGCCGACCTCCGGAAGCGCCTCAGCCCGCGACGCCATCGAGCGAGGCCTCCGCATAGCTGTCGCCGCGCGCCGCGACCTCGGCCATCTTCGCGCCCAGCTCGTCAGCCGTGAAGGCGCCGGCGTCGACGAGGTTGCGCGCCACCGCGCTCATCCAGCGTTCGTAGTAGGTCATGCTCTCGAAGGCGTCCGGCCCCATCTCCTCCAACGCGCGGCGCAGGCCGTCGACCGTGAAGAGACCCTTGTTCGAACACAGCACCATCAGGGCGTCGACCCGCTTCTCCCACAGGGCGAAGTCGTGTTCCGCGCGCGGCACCGGGCCGGCGGCGTCGCCGCCCATGTCGTGCCAGCTTCGGCCAGCCTCGGGCGCTGCGTCTGATGCGTTGCTCATGCCGCGGAGGCTACCGCGCGGAAACGTCGCTGTCGATGTGCGCCGCGCCCCGCGGACGCGCTATGTTGACCGTGCGGGCGGCCCGGACGAGGCGCCGGCCGCCAGAGAGAAACCGGAGGAAACAGAATGCGCAGAACGCCCATCGCAGCCCTTCTCGCCGCCGCCCTCGCCTTCCCGGCGCTTGCGCAGGACACGCCGGCCCCGCCGGGCGCCGCGCTCACGATCCTTTCACCGCAGGACGGCGCGACGGTGTCGAGCCCCGTCACGGTGATCTTCGGGCTCGCCGGCATGGGCGTCGCGCCGGCTGGCGTGGAGCGCGAGAACACCGGCCACCATCACCTGCTGATCGACGCTGCGCTGGAAGGCGACGCGCTGCGCGAGCCGATCCCCTCCGACGACAACCATCGCCATTTCGGCGGCGGGCAGACCCAGGCGACGATCGAGCTGGCGCCGGGCGAACACCGCCTGCAGCTCGTCCTCGGCGACTGGGCGCATGTGCCCCACGAGCCGCCGGTCATGTCCGCGCCGATCACCATCACGGTGAAGTAGGCCGGCTCGACGCCGGAGCGGCGCGCCATATCTCGTGGCGCGTCGCCAATTCGGGAGGACTTCATGACATCCGCCTTCAAGACCCTGACCGTCGCCGCCGCGCTGCTGGCGCCGCTCTCCGCCGCCGCCGACATGCTGGACGCGCGCGGCCTCGCCCGCGCGCAGCACGGCGTGGTCAAGGCGCCGGTCGACGTCGGGATACCCGCGCCGTCTTCGCCGCGCGTCTTCATCCTCAACCTGCGCGACGGCATGGAGGTCGCGAGCCCGGTGACGGTGGAGTTCGGCCTGCTCGGGATGATGGTCTCGCCTGCGGGCGAGGTCGAGGAAGGCTACGGCCACCATCACCTGCTGGTCGACGCGTCGGCGACCGATCTGGACCTGACGCAGCCGATCCCGGCCGACGACAACCACATCCACTTCGGAAACGGCGCGCGCTCCACGGAGCTCACGCTCGCGCCTGGCGTCCATACGCTGCAACTGGTGATGGGCGACGGGAACCATGTGCCGCACGACCCGCCGGTGATCTCCGCCCCGGTCACGATCACCGTGATCGGGGCGATCCCGCCCGCCGCCTCGACGATGTGAGGAGCGGCGCCGGGGTCAGACCCCGGCTCGCTCCGGCGCTGCGCCTAGCTGCGCGGCGCCACCACCATGATCATCTGGCGGCCTTCCATCTTCGGCATCGATTCGACTTTGCCGAGCGTGTCGACATCGGCCGAGATGCGTTCGAGCAGGTTCCGCCCGATCTCGATGTGGGCCATCTCTCGACCGCGGAACCGCAGCGTGACCTTCACCTTGTCCCCCTCTTCGAGGAACTTGTGCACGCTGCGCATCTTGACGTCATAGTCGTGCGTGTCGATGTTCGGCCGGAACTTGACTTCCTTGATCTCGATGACGCGCTGGTTCTTGCGAGCCTCGGCCGCCTTCTTCTGGAGTTCGTACTTGTATTTTCCGAAATCCATGATCTTGCACACGGGCGGGGCGGCGTTCGGCGAGATCTCGACGAGATCGAGGCCGACCTCCTCCGCCATCTGCACCCCTAGCTCCGGGCGCACGACGCCGTGATTGTCGCCGTTATGGTCGATCAGGCGGATTTCCGGTGCTCGGATCATCCGGTTGACGCGGGGGCCGGTGTCGCGGGTCGGCGGCGCCTGATGCGGTCTTCGAGCTATGGTCCTGCTCCGTCGTTGCGCCCGAACATTGCGGGCTGAAAACGCTTAAGGAGCCGCGCGAGGCGACTCCGGATTCTCAAGATACCGCAGTGGCGGCGGGACGCAAGCCCGCTCTAGCGCAGCACCATCACCGTCGGCGTCGTCGGCAGCGTGTCGCGCGAGAGCGTCAGCGCCCGGCCGCCCGTCTCCCGCACCTCGAAGTCGTCGGCCATCCCGGCGAGGAAACGGTCGAGGTTCGACGGCCCGAACCAGTGCATCGGGATCACGACGCGCGCCCTCAGCCGCTTCAGCACGTCGATCATGGCGGGAATGTTCATCGTGTAGCCGCCGTCGACCGGCGCCATCACCACGTCGAGCCGTCCGATCATGCCGTAATGCAGGTCGGTCGGCTTGTGGTGCAGGTGGCCAAGATGGCCGATGCATAGGCCGTGCGCCTCGAAGATGAAGATGGAGTTGCCGAACGGTTCGACGCCGCCGTCCCAGCGGCGGATGTCCGTCGGCACGTTGCGCACCAGAAGATCGTCGAGTTCAAGGTAGTGCATCGCCTCGCCGCCGTCGGGGTTCCAGCCGCGCAGGACGTTCGGGATGCGCGGGTCCGGCGCCGGCGTCCAGTGGCTGGAATGGGCGTGGTTCATGGTCACGATCTCGGGCACGTCGCCGTCGCCCCAGTAGCCCGCGAAATCGGTGACCGCGGTGGCGCCCGCCGGCGTCTCGATGCGGAACGCGGCGTGTCCGAGGAACTCGATCGACACCTGCTCGGGGCCGAGAGAGGCCGGCGTCACGCGCGGCCCGTCCATGCCGGGCCATGCGACCTGAAGGCAGTTGGAGGCTAGCGCCGGCGCTGCGCCGAGCGAGGCCGTCAGGGCGATGGCGAAGGCGGCGTGACGCATGGCGGCGATCCCTTCCGTTAACCTCGACGGGAGGGTAGCGGCGACGCGGCGTCAGGCAAATAATTCCTGCGCTTGTCCACGCCCGTCGCGCGCGCCATTTTCGATAGACGTGCATGTGGAGGCGAGGCGCGGAGCGATGTTGAGGTGTCTGCGGCGAGCTATCCTGCCTGCGCTGCTCGTCGGGTCGCTCGCGGCGAACGTGCTCAGCTTCGCCTCGAGCGCCTTCGTCGGCCTCGTGTCCTCCGCGGCGTCGATGGCCGGTCTTTCGACCGTGCAGGCGCGTCAGGGCGCGCAGCGCGAGCGCGTGGCGCGACGCATCGCGCAGCGCACGGCGCGCGGGGCAGCCCGCAGCGTCGCCGGGCTCGGGCCCCAGGCGCTGCCGTGGATCGGGGCCGCAAGCGTCGCCGGCTTCACCGCATGGGAGATCGCGGACGCCTGCGCGACGCTCGACGACCTCGCGGAGCTCATGCCCGGGGCGACCCGCGACGCGGACGCGCCGCAGGAAGCCGCTCGCCTTTGCGGCCTCAACGCCGCCGAACTCCGGGCCTTCGTCGCCGCGCAATTGCGTTTGACCGCGCCGCCGCAAGCCGATAGCCCCGAGGATGCGCATTCGGGAGAGCCATGATGACGGCGCTGACGGATTTCCTGCTGATCTGGGCCGCGGTCTACGCGGCCACGGTGCTGGGGTACTTCGGGCTCGGCCTTGCGCTCGACCGCCTCAACCGCAGCCACCCCGCGCGACGCATCCAGGCGAAGCGCCGCGGCGAGGACCGGGCGCGCATCGAGATCGTCCAGAGCCTCAAGTCGCTGGTGGTGACGTGCGGCTGCCTCGCCGGCGGGCTCTGGGCGCAGGCCTACGGGTTCACGCTGTGGGCGCCGCTGGAGCTGACCTGGTGGTCGGCGGCGGGGATGTTCCTCGTCTCGATCGTGCTGTTCGACGCCTGGTTCTACTGGGGCCATCGCCTGATGCACTGGCGGCCGCTCTACCGGCATCATCTGTGGCACCATCGCTCGGTCGCGCCGACCGTCTGGAGCAACTATTCCGACAGTCTCGCAGACGCCTTCGCAATGCAGAGCTACTACCTGATCGCGCCGATGCTGCTGCCGATCCCCGCTGCGGTGCTGGTCGCGCATCGCATCTACGACCATGTGAACGGCATGATCGGGCATTCCGGCTTCGAATACTTCGCCGACCGCAGCACGAGGTTTCCGTCACCGTTCGTCTGCACGACGTTTCACGACCAGCATCACGAGCGCTTCGGCACCAACTACGCCAACTTCTTCTCGTTCTGGGACAGGGTCTGCGGCACCCTTGCGCCCGACTATGACGAGAAGGTGCGCCGCTTCGAGAAGTCCGATCCCCTGCGGAGCCCCGCCGAATGACCGACGCCGCCGACCACGAACGCCTGAACCTGGCGGACCCGCAGCAGCGCCCGCGCTTCACCGGCCTCGCAACCTTCTTCAGGGCGCCGGTGGCCGAGAGCGCCGCGGGCCTCGACATCGCGCTCGTCGGCGTGCCCTACGACGGCGGCGTCACGAACCGCCCCGGCACGCGCCACGGGCCGCGCGAGGTGCGCAACCAGTCCTCGCTCATGCGGCGGATCAATCAGGCGACCGGCGCCGCGCCCTTCGCCTCCGCGCGCGTGGCCGACATCGGCGACGCCTGGGTCGCCAAGCCCTTCGAACTGAGCGGCGCCCACGCGGAGATCGAAGCGTTCTTCGCTCAGGTGAAGGCGTCCGGAGCGCGTGCGCTCGCCTGCGGCGGCGATCACTCCATGAGCCTGCCGATCCTGCGCGCGCTGGCGGGCGACGCGCCCCTGGGCATGATCCACATCGACGCCCACGCCGACACCGGCGACAACTACGGCGGCTCGCGCTTCCACCATGGCGCGCCCTTCAAGATCGCCGTGGACGAGGGCCTGCTCGACCCGACGCGCGTCGCCCAGATCGGCATCCGCGGCTCGATGTTCGACCCCGACATGTGGCGCTTCTCTCACGAGAGCGGCATGAAGGTGACCTATGTCGAGGAACTGGAGGCCCGCGGCTGGCGGACCTGCATGGAGGAGGCGCTGGCCTTCGTCGGCGACGGGCCGATCTACGTGTCCTTCGACATCGACGCGCTGGACCCCGCCTTCGCTCCCGGCACCGGCACGCCGGAGGCGGGCGGGCTGACCATGCGCGAGGCGATGGGCATGGTGCGGATGCTGAAGGGATGCGACATCCGCGGCGCCGACGTGGTGGAGGTCTCGCCGCCCTTCGACCACGCCGGTCTCACCGCGATGAACGGGGCCACGATCATGTTCGAGCTGCTCTGCGTCATGGCTGGCGGCGCCGCCGTGCCGACCGGCCACCCGGACGCGCCGACGCGGGGGTAGCCGCGCAGGACGACTTCCGCGGATCTCAACAACCATCCGTCCTGCGGCGCCGCTCAGCGGAGAGGGCCGCACCCTCCCTTGGTGGAGGGAGGGCGCGGCCCGTGCTGGCCGCACGGGCCAAGGGTCGAGCGACGCGCCTTCAGGCCGACGACCGCCTTCCGCACATTGCAGTCGGCGACAGGCGCACCCCCATCCCGCCCGCCGCTCAAGAATACGGGTCGAGCGCGTCCCTCAGCCCGTCGCCCAGAAAACTGAACGCCAGCACCACCATCATCACAGGCAGCAGCGGCATGAGCAGCCACGGGTAGATCTCCACCACCGTGAGGTCGAGCGCGTCGTTCAGCATCAGGCCCCAGCTCACCGCCGGCGGCCGCAGGCCGAGGCCGAGGAAGGAGAGCGCCGTCTCGCCGAGGATCATCCCCGGTATCGCCAGCGTCGCCGACGCCACCAGATGCGACATGAAGTTGGGGATCATGTGCACCCCGATGATGCGCGTGGGCGACGCCCCCATGAGTTCGGCGGCGCGAACGTAGTCCTCCGTGCGCAGGGCGAGGAACTTCGACCGCACGGCCCGCGCCAGCCCCGGCCAGTCGAGGACGCCGAGGATGATCGAGATCATGAAGAACACCGACACGGGCGACCAGTTCGCCGGGATCGCCGCCGACAGCGCCAGCCAGATCGGCAGCTCCGGCAGCGACCGCACGATCTCGATGAGCCGGCTCACCGCAGCGTCGGTCCAGCCGCGGAAATAGCCCGCCACGCCGCCCAGCACGAGGCCGATGCCGAAGCTCACCGCCACGCCGATCAGCCCCACGGTCAGCGAAAGCTGCGCGCCGTAGAGGATGCGGCTGTGCACGTCGCGCCCCAGACGGTCGGCCCCGAGCAGGAACATCTCGGTCCCTTCCGGCGGGCAGATCACGCGCCACGACGTCTCGAACAGTCCGAGGAAGCTGTGCGGCGCCCCGCAGCTCGTGAAGAAGCGCGCCGGGTGCGGCGTGGTTACGTCCGGCGTCGAGACGATCTGAAACGTGTCGGTGTCGAAACTCTCGGTCGTCGCATAGACGAACGGGCCGATGAACGCGCCCTCGTGGAGGAAGCGCAGCGACTGCGGCGGCGCGTAGATGCGGTCGGCGTTGCGCAACTCGGCGGGATAGGGCGCGAAGAAGCCGACGAAGGGCAGCGCGAGATAGATCGTGAGCAGGAACAGCCCGGAGAGGGCCGCGAGCCGGTGCCGCAGGAAGCGCCGCCAGATGAGCACCCAGGTCGGCGCGTCGAGATCCTGACGGTCGAGCGCGCGGAGGTCGCCCTCGGGGTCGTCCGGCTCGGCCGAGACGAAATGCGCGTCCGGATCAACCGGACCTGAGCGCTGCGGCCTCATTTTGCGAGCCTGATGCGCGGGTCGGCCACGGCGAGGAGCAGGTCGGAGACCAGCATCCCCACCAGCGTCAGCGCCGAGACGAAGAGCAGAATGAACCCCGACAGGAAGATGTCCTGCGACTTAAGCGCCGCCAGCAGCGTCGGTTTTTTTTTTTTTTTTATGTTGACCACCGAGATCTTAAC
>CAYGUQ010000149.1:0-8730 GCA_964352995.1 uncultured Rhodobacterales bacterium | reverse complement strand
GGCATGTTCGACCCCATGCGGCTCGCGCAGGGCGGCGTGCGGATGGCGGACCTGTTCGACCTCGGCGCAGGGGCGGCGGGGCTGGCGACGCTGGCCTACGGTCTCGTCGTCTTCGCGGCAGCGATGGCCTTCGACATGGCCGACCCGCACCGCGTGACGCGGCTGAACCTCTGCGCCTTCTGGCTGCATCTGGTGGCGGCGGCGGCGATCGTGAACACGCTGGCGGTGAGCGTCGTCGGGCTCGGCGCGCCGTGGGGACAGGCGGGGCTGGGGCTGGCGGTGCTGGCGATGACGGCGGTGGCGCTGGTGATCGACCGGCGCTCCTTCCTCACCGCCTCGCTCGCGTGGCTCTGGGTGCTGGCGCGGACGACGCTCGGCGACGGCCTGGGGCCGCTGCCGCAGGCCGCGGCGCTGATCGCGCTCGGCGGCTTCGTCGTCGCGATCGGCTCGGGCTGGGCGCGGCTGCGCGCGGCGCTGATGGACACGCTGCCGGACTTTCCCGGCAAGGACCGGCTGCCGCCCTGGGCGGGCGGCCTGCACGCCGGCGACGATGACTGGACTGGGGAGACCCGATGACCGACCTCACCCCGCGCGAGATCGTCTCCGAACTCGACCGCTTCATCATCGGTCAGGCGGACGCCAAGCGCGCCGTGGCCGTGGCGCTGCGCACCCGCTGGCGGCGGCGGCGGCTGCCCGACGACATCCGCAACGAGGTGTTCCCGAAGAACATCCTGATGATCGGTCCGACCGGCGTCGGCAAGACCGAGATCAGCCGCCGCCTCGCCAAGCTCGCCGACGCGCCCTTCGTGAAGGTCGAGGCGACGAAGTTCACCGAGGTCGGCTATGTCGGCCGCGACGTCGACCAGATCGTGCGCGACCTCGTCGAGGCCGCCATCGTCATGCAGCGCGAGAAGGGCCGCGCGGCGGTGCAGGCCCAGGCCCATGCGGCGGCGGAGGAGCGGGTGCTGGCCGCCATCGTCGGGCCCAACGCCTCGCAGGCGACGAAGGACAGCTTCCGCCGCAAGCTGCGCGACGGCCTGCTCGACGACAAGGAGGTCGAGATCGAGGTCGCCGACGCGACCAACCCGCTGGGCGGCATGCTCGACCTGCCGGGCCAGCAGGCGGGCATGGGCATGGTCAACATCGGCGACCTTTTCGGCAAGGCGTTCTCAGGGCGGACCAAGCGGCGCAAGATGAAGGTGGTCGAGAGCTACCCGGTGCTGGTCGCGGAGGAGGCCGACAAGCTCGTCGATCAGGAGCAGATCACCCGCGACGCGGTGGCGAGCGTGGAGGCCGACGGCATCGTCTTCCTCGACGAGATCGACAAGGTCTGCGCGCGGGAGGGCGCGCGCGGCGCCGACGTCAGCCGCGAGGGCGTGCAGCGCGACCTGCTGCCGCTGATCGAGGGCACGACCGTCGCCACCAAGCACGGGCCGGTGCGCACCGACCACATCCTGTTCATCGCCTCGGGCGCCTTCCACGTCTCCAAGCCGTCGGACCTGCTGCCGGAGCTTCAGGGCCGCCTGCCGATCCGCGTGGAGCTGAAGCCGCTGACGGAAGCGGATTTCGTCGCCATCCTGAGCGAGCCCGACAACGCGCTCACCAAGCAGTACGCCGCGCTGCTGCTTACCGAGGGCGTGGCGGTCAGCTTCACCGAGGACGGCGTCGCCGCGCTCGCGGCCATCGCGGCGGAGGTCAACGCCTCGGTGGAGAACATCGGCGCGCGGCGGCTGCACACGGTGCTGGAGCGGGTTTTCGAGGAACTCTCCTTCGTCGCGCCCGACCGCTCCGGCGAGCCGGTGTCGGTCGACCGCGCCTATGTCGAGAGCCGGCTGAGCGACCTCGCCCGCTCCACCGACCTCTCCCGATACGTGCTCTAGCGGCGGGCGGGCCGGCGGCTCACTCGGCGTAGAATGGGAACGGGCCGGGGGCGGGCTCGGTCGAGCTCACATGGCTCACCAGCGCGTCGCCGCGCCAGCGGTGGACCATGACGGCGCCGGGGTCGAGGTCGAAACTCGCCACAGCGTCCGCGCGCAGGTCGATCCGCGCGGAATGGGTCGGCGCCGGGGCGATCACCGCGGGGCGGCCGGCCCAGACGGTCGTCATGGCGCGGTGGACGTGGCCGCAGGCGACGAGCTTCACGCGGTCGTGTCGGCGCACCACCGCCTCTAGCGCCTCGGCGTCCCGAAGGCCGATGGCGTCCATGAAGTCGAGCCCCGTGGTGAAGGGCGGGTGGTGCAGGAACAGCAGCGCCGGCCGGTCAGGCTGCCCGCCGAGCGTCTCGTCGAGCCAGGCGACCTGCGCGGCGGAGACGGCGCCGTGCGAGACGCCGGGGACCGAGGTGTCGAGCCCCACAAGCGTCAGCGCGCCGACGTCGGCGGCGAAGTCGACCGGCGCGGCGGCGTCGCCGGCCAGCCCGAAGGCCGCGCGCAGCGGCGCGCGCAGGTCGTGGTTGCCCGGGATGACGAAGATCGGCGCCCGGATCGCGGCGGTCAGCGCGCGGAAGCGGCCGTAGGCCTCCGGCTCGCCGGCGTCGGTCAGGTCGCCGCTGACCACCACCGCGTCGACGCCGGCCAGCCGGGCGTCGAGATCGACGATGTGCTCGACCGCGCGCGCGAGCCCGGCGTCGGTGTCCGCCGCGCCATAGGCCTTGGCGCCGCCCGCAAGCAGGTGGGTGTCGGTCAGTTGAACGATGGTCGTCGCACGCACGGTCGCCGCCCCCAGGTCGCGGTTACACACAAGGGTTTCGCCATACCGCATCGCGGCGGCGGAGGCGAGACGCGGCCGGGCGCAGTGTCGCGATCACGCGGCCATGGCCTCCGCAAGCCCGGTCAGCGCGACGCCCGCCGCCGCGAGGCCCTGCGCCACGCCCTGCGCCAGCGCGACCGCGGTCGGCCCGTCGCCGTGGACGCAGAGCGAATGCAGCGGCGTCGCCAGCACGCGGCCCGAGGGCGTCACGACCCCGCCCGCCTTCAGGAACCGCAGGGCCTGCGCCACGGCGGCGTCGGCGTCGTGGATCAGCGCGTGGGGCTCGCGCCGCGGGGTGAGTTCGCCGGTCTCGGTGTAGGTGCGGTCGGCGAACACCTCCTGCGCGGTCTTCAGCCCCGCCCGCTCGCCGGCGCGCGAGAGCGCGGTGGCGGCGGTCGCAAGCAGGATCAGGCCCGGATCCACCGCCTTCACGCCGGCGGCGATGGCGTCGGCCAGCGCGTCGTCGCGGCAGGCCATGGTGTTGAGCGCGCCGTGCGGCTTGACGTGGACGACGCGCGCGCCCTCGGCGGCGGCGACGCCGAGCATCGCGCCGGTCTGGTAGATCACCAGCGCCGTCGCCTCTTCGGCGGAGAGCGTCATGTCGCGCCGGCCGAAGCCCTGCAGGTCGGGAAAGCCCGGATGGGCGCCGACGTCCACGCCCGCCGCCTTCGCCGCAGCCACCGCCCGGCGCATCGTCAGCGGGTCGCCGGCGTGAAAGCCGCAGGCGATGTTCGCCGCGCTGACGATCTTCAGCAGCGCGGCGTCGTCGCCGAGCGGCCAGCGGCCGAAGCCCTCGCCCATGTCCGCGTTCAGGGTGATCTTCATGGCTGCTCCTCACGGGCGCTGACGACGCCCGACACGAGATTGGCGGAGGCGAGCGCCGCGGGGTCCACCGCCGCCGCGCCTCCCTGAACGGGACGTATCGAGGCGAGCGCCCGCGCCAGCGCCGCCGCCGCCTCCCGCCGCGCCGCCGCCGCCTGCTCCAGCGTCACGGCGGCGAAGCGCACCGTGCGGCCGGGCGTGAGCTGGCCGAGGCGCGGGATGTCGGCGGCGACGACGACGGCGATCTTGGGATAGCCGCCGATGGTGTGGCTCTCGATCCCAAGCACGATGGGCTGGCCGGCGCCGGGCACCTGGATCGCGCCGATGGCGAGGCCCTCGGAAATCATGTCCGCGCCCTTTTCGGAGTGCCTGAGCCGCGGCCCCTCCAGCCGTGCGCCCATCCGGTCGACCTCGTCTGAGACGCGCCACTCCGCGGCGAGAAAGGTCTCCAGCGCCTCGGCGGCGAAATGGTCGGTCTGCGGTCCCATGATCACCCGCAGCGGCCCACAGGCCGGCGGCGGCGGCGCGGCGAGCGCGCGCTCTGGGCCCTGCGGCGGCGGCCCGGCGAGGGGCAGCCGGTCTCCCGCCTTCAGCGCGCGGCCGTGAAAGCCGCCGAAGCCCGCCCTGAGATCGGTGGCGCGGGCGCCCATGACGACGGGCAGGTCGAGGCCGCCCTCCACGGCGAGATAGCCGACCGCGCCGCCGGCGACGGGGCCGATCGCGAGCGTCTCGCCCTCGGCCAGCGTGAAGGAGCGCAGGGCGGGCGCGCGCCGCGCCTCGCCGTCGGGGCCCGAGACGCGCCCCTCGGCGCCGCCGAGCGCGAGGCGCACGGGCCCGCCCGAGGCGCGCAGCGTCGGCCCCAGCAGGGCGAACTCCAGCGCGCAGGCGCCCTCTGGCCCGCCGGCGACGGCCTGCGCGAGCCGCCAGAGAACGCCGTCCGCCGCGCCGCTCACGGGCGCGCCGACGCCGCGCCACCCCGGACGCCCGGCGTCCTGGGCCAGCGTCCGCGGACCGGGGGCCATCACCTCCAGCGTTCTCGCCAGGGCCGTCGCGGGCGCCGTCACGGGGCGCCCTCCCCCGCGACGCGGAAGGCGTCCGGCCCGATCTCGCCGGCCTCAGCCGCGGCCAGCAGTCGCGCGTGCTCGTCGGCGGAGACGGCGTGGAAGCGCAGCCGATCCCCGGCGGCGAACATCGAGGGGCGCGCGCGGGCGGGGTCGAAGAGCGGCAGGCAGGTCGCGCCGAGGATGCGCCAGCCGCCGGGACTCACCCACGGATAGACCCCGACGAAGCCGTTGGCGACGGCGACCGACCCCCTGGGCACCCGCAGCCGCGGCGCGGCCTTGCGCGGCAGGTGAAGCGGGCCCGGCGCGGGGCCGCAAAACGGAAAGCCCGGCAGGAAGCCGACCGCCAGAACGTCGAGCCGAGCGCCGATCAGAAGCTCCACGACGGCGTCGACGGAAAGGCCGGTCTCGGCGGCGACCTCCTCCTGATCCGGCCCGTAGTCCGGCTCGACGCAGAGCGGCGCGTCGAACGCCGCGCCGGCGCGGGCCTTTGGCGCGAGCGCGGGGTCGGCGAGCGCGAGGGCGCGAGCCTCCAGCGCCGGCCGGTCGGCGGCGTCGGGGTCGACATGCACGGTCAGCGCGACGAAGGACGGCGCGAGATCGAGGACGCCGGGCGCTTCGGCCAGCGCCGCGGCGATGGCGGCGAGGCGGGCCGTCGTCGCAGGTCCCGGCGGCTCGTCGAGCAGCAGGGTGAATGCAGCGTCGCCAAGGGGCGCGACGCGCGCAGCGCCCTCCCCGCATCCCGTCGCCGCCGACATCGCCGCCTTCCGCTCCGCGCTCCGGCGTAGCGCGCCGGATCGCGGGGGAGCCTGTCGCCGGGCGCTGCGGCTGTCAACGCGATCAAAACCGGCGCCGCCCGGCCGGATTTTCTGATAGCCTCGTCCGGCTTGGGCGCGCCCCGGCCGCCGGCGGCCGTCCGCCGTGGCGAAGGCGCCGGTCCGTCCGGCCATGAAGAACCGGCGCCCGCGCCGGCGCAGGAAGCCGCCTGGGGGCCGTGGCGCAAGGACAGGAGACCCGCGTGACCGCCAGCCAGGCGACGCAGCAGACGCTCGTGAGCACGGTCGACGACGAGTCGCGGCGCATCGCGCGCTGCGGTTTGGCGCGGCTGGCGCGGGTGGCGGCGGCGGCGCTCTCGGCGCCGGCGGCGGCGGTCTGGATCCATGGCGAGGGCTGGGCGGCGCTGAACGGGATCGACGACCCGCCGGCGGCCGCGCTGCAGGCGGCGACGGCGGCCTTCACCGGCGGCGGGCCGCGCGCCGTATCGCTGGAGCGGGAAGGCGAGTCTGTGTCCGGCGACGCCTTCGACTGGTGCGCGGCGACGCAGATCGCCGGCGCGGGCGGCGCGGCCGTCGGCGCGCTGTGCGTCTTCGACCGCGGCGCCCGCGCGCTCAGCCCGCGCGAGGCCGCCACGCTCGAGGATGTCGGGCGGCTGCATCAGGGCGGACGCGAGCCCGACCCCGCGATCGGCGCGGACCGCGAGGCGGGGCGGCTCCGCGCGCTCTTCGACGCCATTCTCGACAACACCGGCGCGCTCGTCTTCATCAAGCGCCGCAACGGCGAGCTGCTGGCCGCCAACCGCATGTATCGCCGCGTCGCGATGCGCGAAGACATCGAGGGCGCGACCGACGCGGAGCTCTACGGCCCCGCCACCGCCGCCGTGCTGCGCGCCAACGACAGCGCCGTCTTCGAGACCGGCGCGCCCTTCCACGGCGAGGAGCGGGTCGCCCTGCCCTGCGGCGACGAGGCGATCTATCTCAGCTCGAAGTTCCTCGTGCGCGACCCCGTCGACGGCCAGCCGGTGCTCTGCGCGATCGCGACCGACATCACCGAGCAGAAGGCGCTGCAGGCGCGGCTGGAGGCCAGCCGGCGCGAGGCCGAGGCCGCGAACGTCGCGAAGTCGGAGTTCCTCGCCGCCATGAGCCACGAGATCCGCACGCCCATGAACGGCGTGCTCGGCATGCTGGCGCTGCTGGCCAACACCGAGCTCAGCGAAAAGCAGAAGCGCATGGCGACGGTGGCGCGCGACAGCGCCGCGGGCCTGCTGGGGCTGCTCAACGACATTCTCGACTACGCCCGCATCGCGACGCGCCAGAGCCCGGCGGCGCGCCAGCACTTCAACCTGCGCTCCGCGATCTCCGCCGCGAGCGCGCCGCATCTGGAGACGATGCGGCGCAAGGGGCTGATCTTCGCCGAGGCCGTGGACCCGGCGCTGCCCGGCCTCGTGGTCGGCGACGCCGGGCGGTTCCGGCAGGTGCTGGGGGCGCTCGTCAGCAACGCCGCGAAGTTCACCGCCGGCGGGCGGGTGGTCGTGTCTGCCTTCCTCCACGACGCGCCGGCCGAGCCGATGGTGCGCGTCAGCGTCAGCGACACCGGCGTCGGCGTGGCGGAGGGGGTGCGCGAGCGCATCTTCCACGGCTTCGCGCAGGGCGACGGCTCGCACACGCGGCGCTTCGGCGGCGTCGGCCTCGGCCTCTCCATCGCCAAGCTGATGGTCGAGAGCATGGGCGGCGCGATGGATTTCGACAGCGTCGAGGGCGAGGGCGCGACGTTCTGGTTCACCATGCCGGTCGCCGGCCCGCCCGAAGCCGAAACCGCCCTGGACGCTTGACCTGCGTCCGCAAAGCGGGGAACGCTGCGCCGCGATACGACGGCGCGCGCGGCGCTGGCGACAGGGGGAGAACGACGTCATGACCAACGCTTGCGCACTCACACGCCGCGCGGCTCTGGCGCTGGCGCTGGCCGCCGCGACGGCCGGGACGGCGACGGCGCAGGACGCTCTCAAGGTCGCCGCGATCTACACCGTGCCGGTCGAGCAGCAGTGGGTGAGCCGCATCCACAAGGCGCTCGAGGCGGCGCAGGCGCGCGGCGAGGTCGAGTACAGCTTCTCCGAGAACGTCGCCAACACCGACTACGAGCGCGTCATGCGCGAATACGCCGAGGGCGGCGCCGCGCTCGTCGTGGGCGAGGCCTTCGCGGTGGAGCGCGCAGCGCGCAGCGTCGCGGCCGACTACCCGGAGACGGCGTTCCTGATGGGGTCGAGCTTCGGCCCGTCGCAGCCCAACTTCGCGGTGTTCGACAACTGGATCCACGAGCCGAGCTACCTGACCGGCGTCATCGCCGGCCACGCGACCGAGAGCGGGCTGATCGGCATGGTCGGCGGCTACGCCATCCCCGAGGTCAACCGCCTGATGCACGCCTTCATGGACGGCGCGCGCAGCGCGAACCCCGACGTGAAGTTCATCGTGAGCTTCATCAACTCCTGGTACGACCCGCCCAAGGCCAAGGAGGCCGCCTTCGCGATGATGGATGCGGGCGCGGACGTCATGTACGCCGAGCGCTTCGGCGTGTCGGACGCGGCGGTCGAGCGCGGCGTCAAGGCGATCGGCAACGTGATCGACACCTCGTCCGACTATCCCGGCACGATCCTCGCCTCGGCGATCTGGCACATGGAGCCGACCATCGACCGCGCCGTCGCCGCCGTGAGGGCCGGCGATTTCGAGCCGGCGGACTACGGCCAGTTCAGCTTCATGGCGTTCGACGGCGCCTCGCTGACGCTCGACCCCGCGCTGGTGCCCGCCGAGGTCGTCGCCGAGGTCGAGGCGAAGGAGGCGGAGATCCGCGCCGGGCTGTTCCGCGTGAACGTCAACGACGCCGAGCCGGTCTCCGACAACTGAGGACGGCGGCGATGGCGCCCGCGGCGCCGGTCGCGTTGCGCCTGCAGGGGCTGACGAAGCGCTTCGGCGAGGCGGTCGCGGTGGACGGCGTCAGCCTCACCCTCGCCAGGGGCGAGATGCTGGCGCTGCTGGGCGAGAACGGCGCCGGCAAGACCACGCTGATGAACATGCTGTTCGGCCGCTACGCGCCCGACGCCGGGCGCGTGCGGGTGGCCGACGCCGACGGCGTGCTGCATGACCTGCCGCCGGGCCAGCCGCAGGCGGCGCTCGCCGCCGGCGTCGGCATGGTCCACCAGCACTTCACGCTGGCGGAGAACCTCACCGGCTTCGAGAACGTGCTGCTGGGGGCCGAGCCGCTCTTTGCGCTGCGGCGCGGCCGGCGCGCGGCGCGGGCGCGGCTGGAGGCGCTGATGGCGAGCCCGGTG
>CAYGUQ010000148.1:0-8738 GCA_964352995.1 uncultured Rhodobacterales bacterium | reverse complement strand
GTCAATCGTCGGGCCGCAGTTCGCGGGCTGGAAGGCCTTCGTCGGGAAATCGTCGCGGCGCCGCGCAGGCTCAGCGCGCCGCGCCCGGCTCGCCGCCGTCGGCCCAGAAGTCGCCGGCCGCCTCGACGCCGTCGTCCGCCGCGCCATCCCAGCGCGCGACGGCCGCGGGCGCCGTCCACCATTCCGGCTCGGCCTCCCTGATCCGCTCGGCCGCGGCGACCGCCTGCGCCTGCGTCTCGAAGACGCCGAAGCACGTCGCGCCTGAGCCCGACATGCGCGCCAGCAGGCAGTCCGGCGCCCAGCGCAGGGCGCCCAGCACGCGCGCGATCGCCGGCAGCAGGTCGCGGGCCGGGGCCTCGAGGTCGTTGCGCTGGCGCGCGAGCCAGGCGACGAGGTCGCCGAGGCTGGCGAAGCGCGCGGGCGCCGCCGGGCCGGGCGGGTTGTCGCGCCGCTCCAGCGCGCCGAAGACCGCGCCGGTGGAGAGCTGGCGAAGCGGGTTCGCCAGCACCATCCAGAAGCCGGGCATGGGCGGCGCCGGGCTCAGCGCCTCGCCGACGCCGCGCATCATGGCCGGCGAAGACGACAGGCAGACCGGCACGTCCGCGCCGAGGTCGAGCGCGAGCCGCGCGAGCGTCGCGGCGTCGGCGAGGCGCTGAGCCCGGCGCCGCCCATGCCCGGCTTCTGGATGGTGCTGGCGAACCCGCTGCGCCAGCTCTCCACCGGCGCGGTCTTCGGCGCGCGGCCCCACAGCCGCATCAGCAGCCGCAGCGTCGCCGCGGCGTCCGCCGAGCCGCCGCCGATGCCCGAGGCCACCGGCAGCCGCTTGTCGAGGCGCAGCGCGACGCCGGCGGCCATGCCGGTCGCCGCGGCCAGCGCCTCGGTCGCGCGCATCACGAGGTTGTCCTCGCCGCCGCCGAGCTCCATCGCGAAGGGGCCGTCGAGGCTCAGCGAACGGATCGGGCTGCGCTCGGCGCTCAGCACGTCGCCGATCTGTGGAAAGACGGCGAGGCTCTCAAGCGTGTGCCGCCCGTCGGGGCGTCGGCCGCGGACATGGAGGAACAGGTTGACCTTGGCGCGGGCGAGGTCCGTCAGCGGGTCGGCGGCGCGCCGCCGGGGCACCGCCGCCCACGCCGGCCGCGGCCCCGCCGCCCGCCGCCCGCGCCTCCTCCTCGAGCACCACGTCGAGGCCGACGGCGAGCTTGCGCTTGATGCGCGCGAGGTCCTTGGGCTCGGGGTCGAGCGAGCGGGCGCGCTTCCACTGGAACTGCGCCTCCAGCCTGCGCCCGACGCGCCACAGGGCGTCGCCGAAATGGTCGTTGATCACCGGGTCGACGGGCGCGAGTTCGACGGCGCGCTCCAGCCACGTCACGGCGCCCTCGAAGTCGCCGAGCTTGTAGAGCACCCAGCCGAGCGAGTCGGTGATGTAGCCGTTGTCCGGCCGCTGATCGACGGCCTTCTCGATCATCGCCTGCGCCTCGGCGAGGTTGTGGCCCATCTCGACCCAGGTGTAGCCGAGATAGTTCAGCACCAGCGGCTGATCGGGCTCCAGCTCCAGCGCGCGCAGGAAATGCGCCTCCGCCACCGGCCAGTTTCCGGCGCGCTCATGGGCGATGCCGCTCTGGTAGTAGAGGGTCCAGTCCGGCTCGCCGCCTTCCTCCGCCAGTTCGAGGGCGCGGTCGTAGCGCGTCGCGGCCTCTTCGAAGCGCTCGGCGCGGCGCAGCTGGTCGGCCAGAGCGAGCTGCGCGTCGAGCGAGGCGTCGTTGGTCGCCACCAGCGCCCTGAGCGCCTCGATCGCGGCGTCGGTGCGGTCGAGCGCCTCGAGCGCGCCGGCGCGGCCGATCTGGGCGCGCGCCCAGAGCGGGTCGCTGGCGGGGGTCGCGGCGTAGACGGCGAGCGCCGCCTCGTCCTGCCCGTCGGCCTGCAGCAGCTCCGCGATGAGCAGCTGCGCCGGCGCGAGGTCGGGCCGCAGATGCGTCGAGAGCCGCGCATGCGCCAGCGCGAAGCGCCGGCCGGCGTCGCCGCCGAGCGCCGTCGCCACGCCGAACAGGGCCTCGGCGGCGCCTTGCGCCATGGTGGCGACCGGCGCGGCCGCGGCGCCGCCGGCGTCGAGCCGGGCGATCGCCGCCGCCATGGTGGGGTCGCCGAGCCGGCTCGCCGCCTCGGTCCGGTCGTAGAGCGCGCGCGCCTCGTCGGCGCGGCCGAGCGCCTCGAGCGCGGCGCCGTGGGCGAGCGACAGGCGCGTCGTCGGGCCGGACGACGCGGCCTCCGCCCGCTCGAACGCCTCGACGGCGCCTTCGGCGTCTCCGGCGGCGTGGCGCAGCATGCCGAGATGGGCGTCGGCGAAGAGCCTGAAGATCGGCGGTTCGGTCAGTTCGGCGAGGGCGGCCTCCGCCGCCGGAACGTCGCCGGCCCCGAACGCCGCCCATGCCTCCAGCAGCCGCCGGGTGAGGGGCAGGAAGGCGTCGGGCTGGGCCGCGAGCCGCTCGCGCGCGGCCTCGTGGTCGCCGCGGGCGAGCGCGACCGCCGCCAGCGCGAGATTGGCGACGCGGTGGTCGGGCGCCAGTTCGGCGAGGCGCTCCGACATCTCGGCGCCAGCCTCGATCTGTCCCGACGCGATCAGGTTGAGGGCGGCGCCCTCCATCAGCGCGACGTTGCCGGGGTCGGCCTCCAGCGCCTCCGCGTAGAACCGCGCCGCCGCGCCCACCGCGCCCAGCGCATCGGCGCTGCGCGCCGCGAGATAGGCGCCGGGCGCCTGGGCCGCGGCCTGTGAGGCCAGCAGCGCGACTGCGAGCGCCGCGGCGCGGGAGAACGGGAAAGGCCCAGACATCAAAGGCTCCGGCGTTTGCGGGACATGCGCGAGACCCGGTTGACAATGGGTCGCGCGTCGCCGCGCGACAAGGAGCGCGGCGACGCGAAGCCCTCACATGTTCGGATAGTTCGGCCCTTCGCCGCCCTGGGGCGTGCGCCATTCGATGTTCTGGGAGGGATCCTTGATGTCGCACGTCTTGCAGTGCACGCAGTTCTGCGCGTTGATCACGAAGCGCGGCGCGCCGCTCTTGTCCTCGACCACCTCGTAGACGCCGGCCGGGCAGTAGCGCGTCGCCGGCTCGGCGTATTTCGGCAGGTTCCACGCGATCGGGCGCTCGGGGTCCTTGAGGTGGAGGTGGCAGGGCTGCTCCTCCGCGTGGTTGGTGAAGCTGTAGGCCACGTTGGTCAGCCGGTCGAAGCTGAGCACGCCGTCGGGCTTCGGGTAGGCGATGGGCTCGTAGCGCTTGGCGCGGCCGGTCGCCTCGGCGTCGGACTTGCCGTGCTTCATCGTGCCGAACGGGTTCCAGCCGACGAGGCTCGACAGCCACATGTCGAGCCCGCCCAGCGCGACGCCGCCGGCGAGGCCGTACTTCGACCACAGCGGCTTCACGTTGCGCACCGGGCGCAGGTCCTTCGCGATGGGGCCGCTGAGGACGTCCTGCTCGTAGGCCTCCAGCGCGTCGCCGGCGCGACCGTCCTTCAGCGCCGCCGCCGCGGCCTCGGCCGCCGCGACGCCCGACAACATCGCGTTGTGGTTGCCCTTGATGCGCGGCACGTTCACGAAGCCCGCCGAGCAGCCGATCAGCGCGCCGCCGGGGAAGGCGAGCTTCGGGATCGACTGCCAGCCGCCCTCCGAGATCGCCCGCGCGCCGTAGGCCACCCGCTTTGCGCCCTTCAGCAGCGCCGCGACCTCGGGGTGATGCTTCCAGCGCTGGAACTCCATATACGGGAAGAGGTGCGGGTTCTGGTAGTTGAGATGCACCACGAAGCCGACATAGACCTGATTGTTCTCAAGGTGATAGATGAAGCCGCCGCCGCCGGCGTTCCCGCCGAGCGGCCAGCCCATCGAGTGCATCACGCAGCCGGGCCGGTGCAGGGCGGGGTCGACCTCCCACAGCTCCTTCATGCCGAGGCCGTACTTCTGCGGGTCGCGCCCGTCGGCCAGCCCGTACTTCGCGATGGCCTGCTTGGAGAGCGAGCCGCGCACGCCCTCGCCGAGCAGGACGTAGCGGCCGCGCAGCTCCATGCCCGGCTCGTAGGACGGGCCGGGGACGCCCTCCTTCGTCAGGCCGAACTCGCCGGCGACGACGCCGACCACCTCGCCCTTGTCGCCATAGATCAGCTCCGACGCCGCGAAGCCGGGGAAGATCTCGACGCCGAGGCCCTCCGCCTGCTCCGCCATCCATCGGCAGACGTTGCCCATCGAGACGATGTACGCTCCATGGTTCGACATGAACTTCGGCAGCAGCGCGTTGGGGATGCGCAGCGAGCCGGCCTCGCCGAGGATGCGGAACTCGTCGGACGTCACCGGGGTCCGGATCGGCGCGCCCTGCGAGCGCCAGTCGGGCAGGAGCGCGTCGAGGCCCGAGGTGTCGAGCACGGCCCCGGAGAGGATGTGCGCGCCGACCTCGGAGCCCTTCTCCAGCACGACGACCGAGAGATCGGGGTCGATCTGCTTCAGCCGGATCGCCGCCGAGAGGCCCGCCGGCCCCGCGCCCACGATCACCACGTCGTACTCCATCGCCTCGCGCTCGATCCCGCTCATGTCGCCCTCTCGCTGCATTGCACACGGGAACTATCCCTCGCGGGGTTCAAGATCAATTGTCGCGCGGCGCGACAGGCGCGTCGCCGCCGCCGGAGTCGGCGTTAAAGCAGCTTTCACCACCCGCGGGCTAAGCGGTTCGACGCTGGATAGCAGGCCCGGAGAAACCCGCCATGTCGTCAGACTTCACCCTCCCGGACGAGGGCGCGCTGGTCGCCGCGCTCGTCGAGGACCGCGTCGCCATGGCGCGGATTGCGCCGGGCGACTGGCGCGTCTCGGCATGCAACGCGGCCGCGGAGGCGCTTCCGGGCGGCCGCGACGGCCTGCAGGCGGCGATCCACGCCCGTCGCGAGGCGGTGGAGGCCGCCTTCTCGGTCTGCGCCGCGGAGGGCTCCGCGCCGCTCGCGCTGACGGTGGACGGACGGGCCTTCTCGGCGAGGGTGGCGCTGGAATCGGACGGCGCGCTGCTGCTCGCCGGCGCGTTCGAGGCGGCGCCGGCCGCGCCGCAGGCGACCGACGCCGAACTCGCCACGCTGCGCTCCATCGTCGAGGCGGTGGACGCGACGCGCTGCGTCATCAAGTTCGACCTCTCGGGCGTCATCCGGAAGGTCAACGAAAAGGCGCTGCGGGCGCTCGGCTACGAAGCCGAGAACCTCATCGGCCAGCACCGCTCGCGGCTGCTCGAGCCGGGGCAGGCGGAGACGAAGCGGGACGCCGATCTCTGGGCCGCGCTCGGCAAGGGCCGCGTCGAGAGCGGCGAGCACAAGCTGATGACGAACGAATCGCAGGCGGTCTGGCTGCGGGGCGAGCACATTCCCGTGAGGGGCGCCGACGGCGCGGTCACGAGCGTCGTTTTCGCCGGCGAGGACGTCACGGTGGCCAAGCGCGAGGCCGCCGTGATGCAGGGCAAGGTTGCCGCCATCGAGCGCTCGCAGGGCGTGATCGAGTTCTCGCTCGACGGAGCCGTCGTGCGGGCCAACCAGAACTTTCTCGACATCGTCGGCTACTCGATGGACGAGCTGCGCGGCCGGCATCACCGGGCGCTCTGCGCGCCCGAAGACGCCGAGTCGACGGAGTATCGCCAGTTCTGGAACCGGCTCGGGCGCGGCGAGTTCGAAACGGGCGAGTTCAGGCGCGTGTCCAAGGACGGCCGCGACGTCTGGCTTCAGGCCACCTACAATCCGGTCTTCGACGCGGAAGGCCGCCCGACCGGCGTGGTCAAGTACGCGATGGACGTCACCGAAGCCCGGGGCCGCTCGGTCGAGCTGGAGAGCAAGTGGGATGCGCTGAACTTCGGCCTCGCCGTCGCCGAGTTCGACCTCGACGGCGTGCTGCTGACGGCGAACGAGAACTTCCAGCGCTGCACCGGCTATTCGCTGCGCGAGATGAAAGGCAATCATCACAGCATGTTCTGCTCCTCGGATCATGTGATGTCGGAGGAGTATCGGAACTTCTGGCTGAGTCTGGGCAAGGGCGAGCGCATTGCGGGGCGCCAACGCCGCGTCGGCAAGTTCGACCGCGACATCCACCTCGACGCCTACTACAGCCCGATCTTCAACGCGCGCGGCGAAGTCGTGAAGATCATCAAGTACGCCAGCGACGTCACCCGGCAGGTGGCGCTGGAGCGCCGCATCGAGGCGAAGTCGGAGGAGATGCGCTCGGTCGTGTCGCTGCTGACCGACTCGATCGACGAGATCAACGGCAGCACCGACGCCACGAAGTCCCTCGCCGGCGAGACGCAGAGCAACGCCGAGCAGGGCTACGAGGCCCTCAAGAACGCGATCAGCGCCATCGAGCTGATCCAGAAATCCTCCAGCGAGATCTCCGAGATCGTGCAGGTCATCGTCGAGATCGCCGGGCAGACCAACCTGCTGGCCTTCAACGCGGCCATCGAGGCGGCGCGCGCAGGCGAGCATGGCGTCGGCTTCTCGGTGGTGGCCGACGAGGTGCGCAAGCTCGCCGAACGGTGCAGCCAGGCCGCCCGCGAGATCACCAAGCTCATCGACGAATCGGCCAAGCGCGTGGACCAGGGCACCGAACGGTCCCACCTCGCCAAGCAGGCCTTCGAGGAGATCGTCGGCAGCGTCGACCGCACCGGCGCGGCCATCAACGGCATCGCAGGCTCGGCGCGCTCGCAGCGGGAGGTGTCGGCGCGCGTCGCGGCGCTGATCGGCGAGCTCACCGGCGCCGCCGCGGCCTGAGGGGGACGTCGCGATGGACGGCGGCGCCGCGCCCGCGACCTTCGACGAGACGGGGCAGGGCAGTTTCGTCCCGCTGATGACGCTCGGCGAGTTCGCCGCGCCGGCCAGCGAGACGATCGAGCGCACTTTCGGCCTGTTCCGCATCGGCGCGGCGCTCGTGGCGATCCCCGTCGGCGCGGTGCGCGAGGCGACGCTCAGCCGCCAGCTTTCTTCGCTGCCGGGGGCCTGCCGCGGCCTGCTCGGCGTGCTCACCCTGCGCGGCGACGTGATCCCGGTGCTCGACCTGCGCGCGGTCATCGGCGGCGAGGCCGACGCCGCGCCCCAGCCGATCATTCTGGTGGTGCGGCTGCGCGACCATCGGCTTCTCGGGTTCTCGGCGGACGAGGTCTGCGGCATCGCCCGCGCCGCGCCGGGCCGGATCGCCAGCCTGGAGACGCGCTCGCTCGGCGACGCCACGCTCACGCCGGAGACGCTGGTGGTGGGCGACGAGGCGGCGGCCGTGCTCGACATCGAGCGCATCGCCGCCCTGCCGGGCGTGCCGCTCGGCACGGAGCAGGCCCCCGCGGGCCGCGGCCACGGCGGCGCCGACCTGCGCGCCATGCTGACCTTCCGGGCGGCCGAGGCGTATTTCGCGGTCGACGCGCTGCGCGTCGAGGCGGCGGTGCCGCGGCAGGTCATCCGGCGCAACGCGCTCTCGCATGGGCCGTGCATCGGCGTCATCGAGCGCCAGCGCCTCGAAATCCCCGTCCTCTGCCCCGGCGGCGCGCTGGGCGTGGGCGGCGGGGCGCACCCCGCGGAGGCGGAGGTGGTGATCCTGAGGCTCGACGACGGCGCCCTGATCGGCCTCGCGATGGAGGAGGTGCGCGACATCCGGCGCGTGCCCGGCGGCGAGATCGTCGCGATGCCGAAGGGATGCGCGGGCGGGTACTTCAGCGGGCTGATCGCGGAGAACGGCGGCGTCCAGTCCCTCGTGCTCGACCTCGCCGCGATCTCGGCGCAGAAGCTGTTCAAGGACCTCGCCGCGATGACGCGCAGCCTGTCCGAAGAGGCTGGCGTCGAGGGAGGCCGGGCCAAACCGCCGCGCGCCGCCGTCGTGGAGCATGAGGCGTCGGACGAGGCCGGCGAGGCGGAGACGGTCGACGCGCCGGAGATCGCGGAAGAAGCGCCGCAGGAGCCGCGCGACATCATCCCCGACCGCCGCCAGTACCTCGTCTACGACGCCGGCTCGGAGTTCACGACGCCGCTGATGGACGTGCGCGAGATCGCGCCGATGCCGCCGAAGCTCGCCCCGGCGCCCATGTACCGGCCCGGCATGCTGGGCGTCTGGCGGCACCGCGACGGCGCGACGCCGCTCTACAGCCTCGCCGGCGCGCTGGGCCTGTTCGAGCCGGAGAAAGAGAGCCATGTGCTGATCGTGGAGACGCCCGCGGGCTGCGTGGGGTTCGCCATCGAGCGCCTGCGCTCCATCGAGACCGCCCTCTGGCGGTCGCGGCAGGTCCGCGAGGACCATGCGCCCGGCGACGTTCTGGTGCGAATCGGCGCCGGGGCGCAGGCGCGTGCCGTCGCCAAGGCTGACCTCGCGCGGCTCGCGGAGTCGCTGCTCCAGGATTGAGGGCTGGTCGCGGGGCGCGGCGCCGCCGGAATCCTGGGGGCCGTCAGGCCATGCCGAGCGCGGCCTTGTAGAGCTCCAGGATCGCCTCATGCTCGGCGAGGTCGTCGGGGTCGGCCTTGCGCAGCTTGAGGATCTGGCGGATCACCGAGGTGTCGAAGCCGAAGCCCTTCGCCTCCGCCATGACTTCCTTGATCTGCTCGGCGACCGCCTTCTTCTCCTCCTCAAGCGTCTCGAGCCGCTCGACGAAGGCCCTGAGCTGTTCGTGGGAAAGGGTGTCGGGGCCGGACATGGGCAGCGCTCCGTGGCATGAGAGACGGCCGCGCGGAGGGCGCGACCCGGGCCGCGCTGTCTAGCG
>CAYGUQ010000147.1:0-8742 GCA_964352995.1 uncultured Rhodobacterales bacterium | reverse complement strand
TCGTTCTCATCTTCCAACGCAAGATCGTGTCCGGCCTGACCGCCGGAGCCGTCAAAGGATAAACACCGATGTTCGTGCCTCCCGCGCCTGCGGACGCGAACGCCCCGCGCCAGCTCGGCGGAGACGCCGACTGGTGGCGCGGCGGCGTGATCTACCAGATCTACCCGCGCAGCTTCCTCGACATGAACGGCGACGGCGTGGGAGACCTCGCGGGCGTCGCCGCGCGGCTCGACTACGTGGCGAGCCTCGGCGTTGACGCGATCTGGGTCTCGCCGTTCTTCACCTCGCCGATGAAGGATTTCGGCTACGACGTCGCCGACTACCGCGACGTGGACCCGATGTTCGGCACGCTGGAGGATTTCGACGCCCTGCTCGACGGCGCCCACCGCCGCGGCGTCCGCGTCATGCTCGACCTCGTTCTGAGCCACACCTCCGACAAGCACCCGTGGTTCCAGGAGAGCCGGATCGACCGCCGCAACGCGCGCCACGACTGGTACGTCTGGGCCGATCCCAACCCGGACGGCACGCCGCCGACCAACTGGCTGAGCATCTTCGGCGGGTCGGCGTGGGAGTGGGAGTCGCGCCGGCGGCAGTACTACCTCCACAACTTCCTCACCAGCCAGCCGGACCTGAACTACCACAACCTCGACGTCCAGGAGGCGATGCTGGACGTCGCGCGGTTCTGGCTGGAGCGCGGCGTCGACGGCTTCCGCCTCGACACCGCCAACATGTACTTCCACGACGCCGAGCTGCGGAACAATCCGCCCATCGCGCCGGGCATGTCGGTCAACGGCATTCCCGAGCAGAACCCGTATTCGCTGCAGCAGCCGGTCTACAACATCAACCGCCCCGAGAACCTCGGCTTCATGGAGCGGCTGCGCGCGCTGATGGACCACTATCCGGCGACAGCGAGCGTCGGCGAGGTCGGCGCGGTCACCAACATGTATCAGGCGCTGGAGGACTACACCGCGCCCGGCCGGCTGCACATGGCCTACAGCTTCGATTACCTCAACGACAGCTATTCCGCCGCGCATATCCGCCGTGTCTCGGAGGGAATGGCGCGGCAGCCGGACAACTGGCCGTCATGGGCGTTCTCCAACCACGACAATGTCCGCGTGCTGACCCGCTGGCGCCTCTCGCAGGACCCGCGGCGCGCCGGGCCGATGCTGACGGCGCTGCTCGCGTCCTTGCGCGGCTCGCCCTGCATCTATCAGGGCGAGGAGCTGGCGCTGACCGAGGCCGTGGTGCCCTACGAGCTGCTGCAGGACCCCTACGGCATCCGCTTCTGGCCGGACTTCAAGGGGCGCGACGGCTGCCGCACGCCGATGCCGTGGTCGGCCTCCGCCGCCCATGGCGGCTTCTCCGACGGCCAGCCCTGGCTGCCGATGCCGCCCGACCACCTCGACCGCGCCGTCGACCTGCAGCACCGCGACCCGGTCTCGCCGCTCAACCGCGTGCGCGCGTTCCTGAAATGGCGGCGCGAGCAGCCGGCGCTGCGCAAGGGCGACCTCGCCTTCCACGACGCGCCCGAGCCGGTCGTCGCCTTCAGCCGCACGCATGGCGAGAGCCGCATGCTCTGCGTCTTCAACCTCGGCGCCGGCGCGGCGAGCTTCGACACCGGCGGCTTCGGGCCGATGAGCCCGCTGGGCGGGCACGGCTTCGGCGGCGCGCTGGAGGGGAGCGGGGCGCGGCTCGGCCCCTTCGACGCCTTCTTCGCCACGTACCAATAAACAGAACGACGGGGAGTGAAAGATGGCCGAGGTTCTGCTCAAGAACGTCCGAAAATCCTTCGGCAAGGTAGAGACGATCCACGGCGTCAATCTTGAGATCAAGGATCGCGAGTTCGTCGTGTTCGTCGGCCCCTCCGGGTGCGGCAAGTCCACCCTGCTGCGCCTCATCGCCGGGCTGGAGGACATCACGAGCGGCGACCTGCTGATCGACGGCAAGCGGGTCAACGCCCTGCCGCCGGCCAAGCGCGGCATCTCGATGGTGTTCCAGAGCTACGCGCTCTACCCGCACATGACGGTGTTCGAGAACATCGCCTTCGGGCTGCGGCTCGCCGGCGGCGGCGACGACGCGGTCAAGCAGGCGGTGGAGAAGGCCGCCGGCATCCTCGAGCTGACGCCCCTGCTCGACCGGCTCCCGAAGGACCTTTCGGGCGGCCAGCGCCAGCGCGTCGCCATCGGCCGCGCCATCGTGCGCGACCCCAAGGTGTTCCTCTTCGACGAGCCGCTCTCGAACCTCGACGCGGCGCTGAGGGTGCAGACCCGCATCGAGATCGCAAAGCTGCATCAGGACATGGCGGCGACCATGATCTACGTCACGCATGATCAGGTCGAGGCGATGACGCTGGCCGACAAGATCGTCGTACTGCGCGCGGGCGAGGTCGAGCAGGTCGGCGCGCCGCTGAGGCTCTACCACCACCCGCGCAACCTGTTCGTCGCGGGCTTCATCGGCTCTCCCCAGATGAACTTCATCAAGACGACGGTAACGGCGACCGGTCCGGACGGACTGCGCTGCGCCCTGCCCGGCGGCGGCGAGGTCACCGCGCGGGTCTCGGCCGAGGGCGTCGTCGAGGGCGAGCCGGTCACCCTCGGGATCAGGCCCGAGCACATGGGCGCCGCGACCGGCGGGGCCGGCGTCGAGGGCAAGGTCGACGTGGTGGAGCAGCTCGGCGAGAGCCATCTCATGCATGTCGTGCTGCCGGACGGCCAGCGGATGATCGCCCGCGCCCCCGGCGACGCGCAGGCGCGCGAGGGCGGGCAGGCCGCGCTCGGGCTCGACGGCGCGCTCTGCCACGTGTTCCGCGACGACGGCCTCGCCTGCGCGAGGCTGCACTGACGCCGTCGTCACTCCGTCGCAGTTGACGGCCGGATGCGAGATTGTATCGTTTTGCGCAGGTTTGGTTGCGATTGCGGGTTTAAGGCTTACGTAACGAGTCGCGCGGACCTTGGTTTGATCATGTCCGGTGGAAGGGAGCTAAGTTGTGAAAAAGATCCTCGAGGCCCTCGCCGAGTTTCTCGATGACCTTCTGCCCGCGCCGACGCCGCAGCCGATCCCCGTCCGCGTGAAGTCCCGCGAACGTCGCTGACGCCGCTCCTGAGCCGGTTTTCCCAACCAGATGGGGACGATGCTCAAGCTTGTCGGCCACCCGCGCTCCCGCGCCATGCGCGTCCTCTGGATGCTCGAAGAGCTTGGCGAGACCTATGACTACGACCCCGCGCCGCCCCGCTCGGAGGCCGCCTTCGCGGCGAACGAGGCCGGGAAGATCCCCGTGCTGATCGTCGATGGCGAGGCGCTCACCGATTCGGTCGCCATCGTCCAGTATCTCGCGGATCGCGCCGGCGCGCTGACCGCGCCCGCCGGCACGGTGGCCCGCGCGCGGCAGGACGGTTTCACCCAGTTCTGCGTCGACGAGGTCGAGGGCGCGCTCTGGACCGCCGGCAAGCACAGCTTCGCGTTGCCGGAAGCCCTGCGCGTCCCCGCCGTGAAGGAGACCTGCCGCGCCGAGTTCGCGCGCGCGATGGAGACGCTGGAGCGGCGGCTCGGCGACGCGCCCTTCGTGACCGGCGACGCCTTCACGGTGCCCGACCTGCTGCTCGGCCAATGCGCCGGATGGGCCGAAAGCGCCAAGTTCGCGCTGCCGGGCGGCCGCGTCGGGGACTATTTCGCGCGCGTGCGCGCCCGCCCGGCGCTCGCCGCGGCGATGAACCGGGGCGCCGCCGCCATAGCGGCCTGACGCGCGCGCCCTTGCGCCGCAGCCTGGGCGAGACCAAGACTCCGACCCGGAGCAGGCGGAGGGGCCGATGGCCGAGATTGCGATCCCCGAGAACGGCAGGCTGGGCGAGAACATCGTCCATTTCGCCCGCGCCCTGCGCAACGCCGGGCTGCCGGTGGGCCCGGGCCGCGTCACCGAGGCGATCCACGCCGTGGAGGCCGCCGGTTTCGACAGGCGCGAGGATTTCTATCACACGCTCGCCGCCTGCTTCATATCCCGCCCCGAGCACCGCGCGGTCTTCGCCGCGACCTTCGGCCTGTTCTGGCGCGACCCCGCCTTCATCGAGCGCATGATGGCCTCGCTGATGCCCCAGATGCGCGCGCCGCCGCGCGACCGCGAGAAGAAGGCCGGCGAGATGCGCGCCATGGAGGCGATGATGCAGGGCGCGCGCAAGCCGCCGCCCCCGCCGCCCGAGGACGGCGAGGAGATCGAGATCGACGCGACCCTCGCCTTCTCCGGTGAGGAGCGCCTGCGCGCGCGCGACTTCGACCAGATGAGCGCCGACGAGGCGCAGGCGGCGCGGCTGGCGATCGCCCGCATCGCCCTGCCCGTGCAGCCGATCGCGTCGCGCCGGACGCGCGCGAGCGCGCGCGGGCGCATCGCCGACTGGCGCGGCACGGTGCGCGCCGCCATGCGCCACGGCGAGATCCGCGACCTCGCCCGGCGCGAGCGCCGCCAGCGCTGGCCGTCGCTCGTCGCGCTCTGCGACATCTCGGGTTCGATGGCGAACTACAGCCGGATGCTGCTGCACTTCCTGCACGGCGCCTCCAACGCCAAGGGCGCCGGCTGGGCGCATGTCCACAGTTTCACCTTCGGCACCCGGCTCACCAACGTCACCCGCCACCTGCATCGCCGCGACGCCGACGAGGCGCTGAAGCGCGCCGGGCGGGAGGCGCAGGACTGGGAGGGCGGCACGCGCATCGGCGCCTGCCTGCACGCCTTCAACCGCGACTGGTCGCGCCGGGTGCTGGGCCAGGGCGCCGTCGTGCTGCTGATCACCGACGGGCTGGACCGGGAGGACCCCGCGATCCTCGCCAAGGAGGCCGAGCGCCTGCGGCTTTCCTGCCGCAAGCTGATCTGGCTCAACCCGCTGCTGCGCTGGGACGGCTTCGCGCCGCGCGCGGGCGGCGTGCGCGCGCTCCTGCCGCACGTGGACAGCTTCCGCGCCGCCCACAGCATCGACAGCATCGCCGCCCTCGCCGCCGCCCTCACGCGGCCCGACGACGTGGGCGAGAAGGCGCGGCTGATGCGGATGCTCGATGAAGGCTGAGCGCGCCGTGCTGTGGCGGCGGCTCGACGCGCCTGGCGCCGACGCCTGCCGGTTCTGCTTCGACCCCGACGGCCTCCGCCTGGACGGCGCGGCCGTGTGGCGCGAGAACGGCGAGACCGCGCGCATGGCCTATCGCGTGACCTGCGGCCGCGACGGCGCCACCCGCGCCGCGCACGTCGAGGGCTGGGTCGGCGGGCGCGACCTGCGCTTCGAGATCGCGCGCGGACCGCGGGGCTGGACCGTCGACGGCGCCCCGGCCGACGCGCCGCCCGAGGCGCTGGACGTCGACCTCGGCTTCACCCCTGCGACCAACACGGTCGCGATCCGCCGGATGGGCTTGGCGGCGGGATCGGCGGGCGGCGGGATCGCGGCGTGGCTCGACACGCGCGACTGGCGGCTGAAGCCGCTGCGTCAGGGCTATGCGCGCGAGGCCGCGGACCTCTACCGCTACGACTCGCCCGACAACGGCTACACGGCCCGCCTGCGCGTGGACGAGGACGGGATCGTCGCCCTCTATCCCGAGCTCTGGCGGCTGGAGGGCTGACGCGCCTTCGTCCGCCGCAGGACCGGTGGAGACGGGGGCCGCGAAAGATGTCGCGCGGCGCGGGCATGGCGAAAGACGCCCGGAAACACTACCATACCGAGCGGAGGAGCATGCATGACCGAAGCCGCTCACGACCGGATACCCGAGACTGCGCTCGCATGGATCGACGCGGGCAAGGGCGCCGCGCTGGCCACCGTCATCCAGACCTGGGGCTCGGCGCCGCGCCCGGTCGGCAGCCAGCTCGCCGTCTCCGGCGAGGCTGAGATCGCCGGGTCGGTCTCCGGCGGATGCGTCGAGGGCGCCGTCGTCGCCGAGGCGCTGGAGGCGCTGGAGGACGGCGTTCCCCGCGTGCTGAGCTTCGGCGTCGCCGACGAGGAGGCGTTCGCCGTAGGGCTCGCCTGCGGCGGCGAGATCCGCGTGCTTGTCGAGCCCATCGGCGTCGGCCAGGGACCGCTCCGCGAGCTGATCGCCGATCTCTGCGCACGGCGCGCGGCGCGGCGCGCGGCCGCCTACGTCGTGAACGTCAAGACCTGGGACAGGCTGCTGCTCGACGGCGCCGCCGGCAGCCCCATCGGGCAGGCGGTGCGCGACGCGTTCCGCACCGACCGCTCCGGCTTCGCGCCGCTGGAGGACGGCGACTGGTTCATCGGCGCGCACAACCCGCCGCTGCGGCTGGCGGTGGTCGGGGCGGTGCACATCGCGCAGCCCCTCATGCGGATGGCGCGCGAGCTCGGTTTCGACGCGACGCTGATCGACCCCCGCGAGGCTTTCGCCGCCGAGGCGCGCTTCCCCGGCGAGACGATCGTGCGCGAATGGCCCGACGCGGCGCTGCGGGCGCATGGGCTCGACGCGCGGACGGCGGTGGTGACGCTGACCCACGACCCAAAGCTCGACGACCCCGCGATCCGCGCCTGCCTGCGCTCGGACGTCTTCTATCTCGGCTGCCTCGGCTCGCCGCGCACCCACGCCAAGCGGGTCGCGCGGCTCGCGGAGGCGGGGTTCTCGGAAGCCGAGATCAGGCGCATCCATGCGCCGGTCGGCCTCGACATCGGCGCGAAGTCGCCGGCCGAGATAGCGCTGTCGGTGCTGTCGGAGATCACCGCGACGCTCAGGAGGCCCGCCCAAGGCGCGGCGGCGCGGGCGGCGTGAAGTTCGGCGCGGTCCCCCCGGCCGAGGCCGAGGGCGCGGTTCTGGCCCATTCGCTCGCGCTGCCGGCGGGCAAGTTCAGGAAGGGGCGCAGGCTGACCGCGGCCGACGTCGCGGCGCTGGCGCAGGCCGGGCTGGCGCGGGTGACCGTGGCGCGGCTCGAATCCGGGGACATGGACGAGGACGCCGCCGCGGCGCAGGTGGCGCAGGCGCTGGCGGGGCCGCATCTCGATCTCTCGGCGCCCTTCACCGGGCGCGCCAACCTGTTCGCCGCTCAGGCCGGCGTGCTGCGCGTCGACGCCGAGGCGATCGCCGCGGCGAACGCCGTCGACGAGGCGGTGACGGTGGCGACTCTGCCGGATTTCGCCCGCGTCTCGCCGCGCCAGATGGCGGCGACGGTCAAGATCATCCCCTACGGCGCGCCAAAGGCCGCCGTGGAGGCCGTCTGCGCGGCGCTGGCGTCGCGCGCCCGAGAGGCCGGGAGCGCCGCGCTGGCCGCCCACCCGTTCACCCTGCGCAGCGCGACGCTGGCGCTGACCATGACGCCCGGCATGAAGCCCGCGCTGCTGACCAAGGGCGCGGACGCGGTGCGCGCCCGGCTGGCCGGCCTTGGCGTGACCGAGCTGCGCGAAATCGAGGTCGCCCACGAGACCGAGGCGCTGGCCGCGGCGCTGGCGGGCGCGGAGGGCGACTGCACGCTCGTCCTCACCGCCTCGGCGACGTCGGACCGGCTTGACGTCGGGCCGGCGGCGGTCGTCGCGGCCGGCGGGGCGCTGGAGCGTTTCGGGATGCCGGTCGACCCGGGGAACCTGCTCTTTCTCGGCCATGTCGGCGGTCGGCCGGTCCTGGGGCTGCCGGGCTGCGCCCGGTCGCCGAAGCTGAACGGCGCGGACTGGGTGCTGGAGCGGCTCGCGGCGCGCCTGCCGGTGACCGCCGCGGACATCGCGGCGATGGGCGTGGGCGGGCTGCTCAAGGAGATCCCGTCCCGCCCCGCGCCCCGCGCCGGCGGCGCCACCGCGCCGCGTCGGCCGCTCGTGGCGGCGCTGCTGCTGGCGGCGGGCGCCTCGCGCCGGATGGCGGGGCGCGACAAGCTGATGGAGGAGATCGACGGCGCGCCGCAGATCGCGCGCGCGGCGCGGGCGCTGCTCGACAGCCGCGCGGACGTGGTGATCGCCGTGGTCGGCCCCGGAGACGCCGCGCGCCGCGCCGCGCTGGAGAGCCTCGGCGTGCGCGTCGTCGAGAACCCGCTCGCGGCGGAGGGCATGGCCGCCTCGATCCGCGCGGGGCTCGCCGCCGCCCCCGCCGAGGCCGACGCGGCGCTCCTGGCGCTGGCCGACATGCCGGAGATCGGCCCGGCTCATGTCGACCGGCTGATTGCCGCCTTCGACCCCGAGGAAGGCCGCGCCATCTGCCGCGCCGCCACCGCCTCAGGCGCGCCGGGGCATCCCGTCCTCTTCGGCAGGCGCTTCTTCGAGACGCTGGGGCGGCTCGAGGGCGACGCCGGCGCGCGCGCGGTGCTCGCCGAACACGCCGATCTCGTCGAGGTCGTGCCGACGCCCGGCGAGGCGGCGGTGGTCGATCTCGACACGCCGGAGGCCTGGGCGGCGTGGCGCGCCGGCCGCGCCGGCGCAGCCTGAGAAGCGGTAGGCGGGGCGTCACCGCCCCGGCAGGCGAAGCGTGCTCGTCGTGGAGCCGGAGCGCAGGCGCACGCTCTCCTCGCTGATGGCGCCGACCACCCAGCCGTCGACGCGGTCGCCGGCAGCCACGCGGCGCAGCGCGCCCGAGCCGTCGCGGATGATCGCGCGCCGGCCGTTTGGAGCGCCGAACACCCCGATCAGATTGGGGCCTGACGCCGGAAGCCCGTTGCGGATGGTGGCCGCCGAACTCACCGAACGGCCGACGGAAGACGGCGGCCGCGCGCCCTGCGCCGTCGCCGACGACGGCGGACGCGCAGCGAGCGCGGGCCGCCTCGTCGGCTTGGGCGCGCGCGCGGACGCCTCCGCC
>CAYGUQ010000146.1:0-8756 GCA_964352995.1 uncultured Rhodobacterales bacterium | reverse complement strand
TCTACAAGGCCGCGCTCGGCATGGCCTGACGGCCCCCAGGATTCCGGCGGCGCCGATGCTCCACGGCACGAACTCGTAGTCGCCCAGGCCCTGCGCCTCGGACTTGGTGCGCTCGCCGGAGGCCACGCGCAGCAGCGTCTCGTAGATCTCGCGCCCCTTCTCCTCGACGCTCACTCCGCCGTCGAGGATGTCGCCGGCGTTGACGTCCATGTCCTCGACCATGCGGCCGTACATCTCGGAGTTGGTGGCGATCTTCAGCGTGGGCGCGGGCTTGGAGCCGAAGGCCGAGCCGCGCCCGGTGGTGAAGGCGACGAGGTTGCAGCCCGAGGCGATCTGGCCCGTCACCGAGGCGGGGTCGTAGCCGGGGCTGTCCATGAAGCCGAAGCCGGGCTTCGTCGCGGGCTCGGCGTACTTGTAGACGCCGGTCAGCGGCGTCGTGCCCCCCTTGGCGGCGGCGCCGAGGGACTTCTCCAGAATGGTCGTCAGCCCGCCCTTCTTGTTGCCGGGGGAGGGGTTGTTGTCCATCGAGCCGCGGTTGCGGGCGGTGTAGTCCTCCCACCAGCGGATCAGCCCGATCAGCCTGTCGCCGGTGGCGCGGTCGACGGCGCGGGCGGTGAGCAGGTGTTCGGCGCCGTAGATCTCGGGCGTCTCGGCCAGCACGCCGGCGCCGCCCTGCGCGACGAGCAGGTCGCAGGCGCGGCCCAGCGCGGGGTTGGCGGTGACGCCCGACCACGCGTCAGAGCCGCCGCATTGCAGCGCGAGCTTGAGCGCGGCGGCCGGGCAGGGCTCGCGACGGGCCTCGTTGGCCAGCGGCAGCATGGCGCGGATCTTCTCCACGCCCTTCTCGATGGTGCGGCGCAGGCCGGCGACGTCCTGGATGTTCATCACCTGGAACAGCGGCCCCTGCTTCAGGCCGTAAGCCTCCAGCAGCCAGTCGATCTGGTTCATCTCGCAGCCGAGGCCGACCATGAGGACGCCGCCGCAGTTGGGGTGGCGCGCGTAGCCCCACATCACCCGCTGCAGCGCCTCGAAGCCCTCGCCCGAATCGGCCATGCCGCAGCCGGTGCCGTGGATGAAGGCGGCGACGCCGTCGACGTTGGGGTAGGCCGCCATCTCGGCCGGGCCGAAGGCCTGCGCGATGGCGCGGGCGGCGGTGGCGGAGCAGTTCACCGAGGCGATCACCGCGATGAAGTTGCGGGTGCCGACCGCGCCGCCCTCGCGCCGGAACCCCATGAAGCTGTCGGCCTGCGCCGCGGCGGGGGCGGGGCGCAGGTCGGTCCCGAAGGCGTATTCTCCCGCCACGGCGCGGAAGGCGAGATTGTGGACGTGGACGTGCTCGCCCGCCGCGATCGCTTGAGAGGCGTAGCCGATCACCTGGCCGAACTTGCGCACCGCCGCGCCCTCGGCGATCGGGCGCAGCGCGATCTTGTGGCCGCGGGGGATCAGCGCGACGGCCGTCACGCCGCCGGCCTCCGCCCCGACCTCCAGCGGTCGGGTGGCGACGGCGACGTCGTCGGCGGGGTCGAGGGTGACGACAGGCTGCATCGGGGCGGTCCTCAACGATAGATCAGCGTCGGCAGCCACATGGACAGCGACGGCACGAAGGTGACGAGCATCAGCACGGCGACCAGCGGGATCAGGAACGGCGCCGTCGCCGCGACGCAGCGCTCGAACGGCACGCCGCTCACCCGCGCCAGCACGTAGAGCACCATCCCCACCGGCGGCGTCAACAAGCCGATCATCAGGTTCAGCACCATGATGACGCCGAAATGCACCGGGTCCACGCCGATCTTGACCATGATCGGCAGCAGCACCGGCGTCAGGATGGTGATGGCCGCGATGGTCTCCATGAAGCAGCCCACGACCAGCAGGATGAGGTTGACCAGCAGCAGGATGACGATCGGGTTCTCGGTGACGGCGAGGATCATCGCCGCGAACTGCTCGGTGGCGCGGTTGGAGGTCAGCAGCCAGGCGAAGATCGAGGCGCCGGCGACGATGAACATCACGATCGAGGTGGTCTCGATGGTGTCCATGCTGACCCGCAGCAGCCGCCGCCATGTCAGCGTCCGGTAGACTACGAGGCCCAGCAGCAGGGCGTAGGCCGACGCGGCGATGGCGGCCTCGGTCGGCGTGAAGACGCCCGCGAGAATGCCGCCGACGATGATCACCGGCGTCATCAGCGACAGGAACGCCGCGGTGAAGCTGGAGCCCAGCACGCTCAGCGAGAACGCCGCGTCGCGCGGATAGCCGCGCTTGCGGGCGTACCACGCCACCATCGCCATCAGCGACAGCGCCATCAGCAGGCCGGGGATGAACCCCGCGGCGAAGAGCTGGCCGATGGAGGCCGACGCGACCACGCCGTAGATCACCATGGGCAGCGAGGGCGGGATGATCGGCCCGATGGTCGAGGACGCCGCCGTCACGCCCACCGAGAAGTCCGCGTCGTAGCCTGCGTCCTTCATCGCCTTGATCTCGATGGTGCCGAGACCGCCGGCGTCGGCCACCGCCGCGCCGGACATGCCCGCGAACATCACCGAGGCGCCGATGTTCACGTGCCCCAGCCCGCCGCGCAGCCAGCCGACGCCGGCCTTCGCGAAGTCGAAGATGCGGTTGGTGATGCCCGCGGTGTTCATCAGGTTGCCGGCGAGGATGAAGAACGGCACGGCGAGCAGCGGGAAGCTGTCCACCCCGTTCACCATGCGGTGGATCACCACCAGCTCCGGCGCCTGGCCGGTGACGGCGATGAAGATCAGCGAGGAGCCGGCGAGCGCGATCGCCACCGGCGTCCCCACCACGACCATGCCGAAGATGAGCGCGAAGAGCAGCCACAACATCAGAAGGCTCCGGCGGAGGGGTCGACGGGGGGCTGGGTCAGCGCGCCGTGGCGCCGGCCGTGAAAGCGGTCCCACGCGAGGCGCAGGGCGTAGAGCGTCATCGCCGCGAAGCAGGCCGCGACGATCCAGTAGATCACCGCCTTGGAGACCTCGATGGACGCCATCTTCTGCCGCGTGCGCATGGCGAGCTCGACCGTGTACCATGTCGCGGCGACGAAGAACGCGACCTTGCCGACGTCGATGGCCGCCGAGAGCCAGAGCCGCCCGCGCTTGGGCAGGTAGCGGTAGAAGAACTCCACCACGATGTGGGTGTCCTTGCGCACCGCGATGACCGCGCCGGTGAAGGCGGAGACGATCAGCAGGTAGCGGGCGATCTCCTCGGTCCAGCCGAGGCTGTCGTTCAGCACGTATCGCGTGAAGAACTGGAGGAACACCACGCCCGCGAGCACCCAGAACATCGCGACCGGGATCGCGTCCACCGGGCGCATGTCGGAGAGATCGGGCTCTTCGTCCTCCGGAACCGCGAACTCGACCGGGCCGCTGGGCGCGGCCCGGTCGTCAGCCCGCCGGGGGGCCTCGTTGTTCGCCATGGCTTACTGGATGGCCTGGAGACGGTCGTAGGTCGCCTGGTCCCAGGTCGCGGCCGGGCCGTTGTGCAGGGGCGCGACGGCCTCGATGAACGGCGTGCGGTCGACCTCGTTGACGTTCACGCCCTGCTCGCGGAACCACGCCACGAGATCCTTCTCGGCCTGCACGATCTCGTCGGTGCAGTTGGCGGCGGCCTCGTTCAGCACCGCCAGCAGCGTCTCGCGGTCGGCGTCGTCCATCGAGGCGAGCGTGTCGCCGGAGACGATGGTCATCAGCGCGTCGGTGATGTGGCCGGTCAGGTTGATGTCGCTCTGGACCTCGTAGAACTTCTTGAACTGGATGGTCGGGAGCGGGTTCTCCTGCGCGTCGACGACGCCCTGCTGCAGCGCGAGGTAGACCTCGGCGAAGGCCATCGGGGTCGCGTTGGCGTCCACCGCCTCGGGGAACATCGTGTAGAGCGGCGCGTTCGGCACGCGGATCTTCAGCCCCTTCATGTCCGAGGGCTGCAGGATCGGCTTGTTGGAGGTGACGTGGCGCAGGCCGTAGTAGGTCAGCGTCACGACATGGTGGCCGCTCTCGGCCTCGTAGCCGTCGGCCAGCTCCCGGAACAGGCCGCCGTCGCGGAACTTCTCCCAGTGCTCGAAGCCGCGGAACATGAACGGCGCGCCGCCGATGGCCATCGGCCCGTAGGTGCGCCCGGCGAAGAGCTGCCCGGTGTAGATGATGTCCACGGTGCCGAGGCTCAGGCCCTCGTTGATGTCGACTTCCTTGCCGAGGGAGGAGGCGGGAAACACCTCGATCGTGTAGCGCCCGTCGGTGCGCTTGGCGAGCTCCTCGCCGGCCCAGACGGCCCAGGTGTGATAGTTCGAGGCGGTCTCGTAGACGTGGGCCCACTTGAGCGCGGTCTGCGCGCCGGCGGCGCCGGCCAGCGTGATCAGGCCCGCCGCGGCGACGGCCACGGCACGTGCGAATCTCATGGTCATTGCGTTCTCCCCAGAGTCGGCGGTCGCCTCGTGCGCGCCGCCTTTCTTCTGAGTCGCACCGTCTCAAACGATTTAAGTCGACGCAAGAAGACTTTTCGGAGGCGAACCGGGGGAGTTCGGGGAGGCGCTCAGACGCGCCCCATGTCCACCACCATGGTCTGCGCCGTCATCGCGCGCGCGGCGTCGGAGGCGAGGAACAGGCACGGGCCCACCATGTCCTCCGGCAGGATCTCGCGCCTGATGCACTGCTGCGAGAGATGCGCGGCCAGCGCCTCCGGCGTCGCCCACAGCGCGCGCTGGCGCTCGGTCAGCACCCAGCCGGGAAAGAGCGCGTTGACGCGCACGCCGAACGCCCCGAAGTCCCGCGCCTGGCCGCGCGTCAGGCCGACGATGCCGGCCTTGGCGGCCATGTAGACCTGCAGGTCGGCCATCGCCTGCAGGAAGCTCACCGAGGAGAAGTTCACCACCGCGGCGCCGGGGACCGACTTGAGGTCCTCCAGGCAGGCCTGCGCGGTGAAGTAGACGTGGCGCAGGTTCACCGCCTGCATGTCGTCCCACAGCTCGACCGAGACGGAGCCGGGGGCGGTGCGGTCGTCGCGCGCCGCGTTGCAGACCAGCTTCGAGATGGGCCCGTGAGCGGCGCGCGCCTCGGCTACGGCGGCTTCGATCGCCTCGACGTCGCGCAGGTCGGCCCTGATCCAGAGCGGCGCGGCCCCGTGGCGCGTCGTCATGTCAGCGACGAAGCCGGCGCTGTCCACCACGTCGATGAACGCAACGCGCGCGCCCTGCGCCAGGAAACCCTCCACGAGGCTCGCGCCGATTCCCGATCCGCCCCCTGTCACCAGCACGCTGGCGCCGGCGAGATCGGGGTGGATGGCGGACTTCATCGCGCGCGCCCGCCGGGCGGCGGGCTTATTTGATCTTGCCTTCCTTGTACTCGACATGCTTGCGCGCGACGGGATCGTACTTCCGCACGCTCATCTTGTCGGTCATGGTCCGCGAGTTCTTCTTGGTCACGTAGAAGTGGCCGGTTCCGGCGCTGGAGTTCAGCCGGATCTTGATCGTGGTGGGCTTCGCCATGTCGTCTCCCGGAGGGCGAGGCCCCCGATGCTGTGCGCGCGCGGCGCAGTGAAATTGGAACCCGTGTGGATACCCATGCGCGGCCGCGTGTCAAGCGCCGAGGGGGGTCAATCGCCCTGCGGCGCGGCCCCGGCGGCCGCAGTCGGGCCGTCCTCGTCCGTCCCGTGCCGCGGCAGGCCGCGCGCCGCGTGCGGGCGGGCCATGTCGCTCAGCGAGACCTCCAGCGCCTCGACGTCGAGCGCGATGTCGGCGCCGCCCGACAGCGTCAGCCGCAGTTCGCCGGCGCCGTCCTCGGCCGGCTCGAACGACATCGACAGCAGATTGTAGACCGCGTCCGACGCAGCGGGAGACAGGCCCCGCGCCCGCGCCGCCAGCACGTTCTCCACAACCAGCATGGCGCGCACGCGCTCGTAGGGCCGCCCGGCGGCCTTCGCGGCCTCGGCGTCCTCCCAGCGGAACCGCGCGATCAGCGCCGCGAAGCGCCGCGCTCGCGGCATGAACCGCGCGTCGCCCACCGCGCCCACCGCGTCCTGCGCCAGCGCGGCGAGCACGGGGAGGTCCTCGGCCGTCTCGGCGCGGATGCGCAGCGGTCGGTCGGCGTCCTCGAAGCGCGCATCCGTCATGGTCAGTCCTTCAGCCGCTCGATGCGGGCGCCGCAGGCGGCGAGCTTGGCCTCCACGCGCTCGTAGCCGCGGTCGAGATGGTAGACGCGGCTGATGACCGTCTCGCCTTCCGCCGCCAGCGCGGCGAGGATCAGCCCCGCGGAGGCGCGCAGGTCGGACGCCATCACCGGCGCGCCGCGCAGCCGCGAGCGCCCGCGGACCCGCGCCTCGCCGCCGTGCACGGCGATGTCGGCGCCCATGCGCGTCAGTTCCGGCACATGCATGAAGCGGTTCTCGAAGATCGTCTCGGAGACGACGCTCTCGCCCTCGGCCTGGGTGAGCAGCGACATCATCTGGGCCTGGAGGTCGGTCGGGAAGCCGGGGAAGGGGGCGGTCTCGAAGCGCATCGCCTTGAGCGCGTCGCCGTCGCGGCGCACCGAGAAGCCGCGCTCGGTGTCCGTCACGCGGACGCCGGCCTCCTCCAGCGCCTCGATCATGGCGCCGACGAGCGCCCGGTCGCCGCCGACGATCTCGACCTCGCCGCCGGCGATGGCCGGCGCGATCATGTAGGTGCCCATCTCGATGCGGTCGGCCACGACCCGGTGCGTCGCGCCGTGCAGCCGGTCGACGCCCTCGATCGTGATCGTGCCGGTGCCCTCGCCCTCGATGCGGGCGCCCATGGCGCGCAGGCAGCGGGCGAGGTCGACGATCTCGGGCTCCTTCGCGGCGTTGACGAGCTCGGTCGTCCCCTTCGCCAGCGTCGCCGCCATCATCAGGTTCTCGGTCGCGCCGACCGAGACGATCCGGAACGCCACCCGCGCGCCCTTCAGCCCGTTCGGCGCCTCGGCGTGGACGTAGCCGTCGCGCAGCTCCAGCGTCGCGCCGAGCGCCTCCAGCCCGCTGAGGTGGATGTCCACCGGCCGCGCGCCGATGGCGCAGCCGCCGGGCAGCGACACCACCGCGGCACCCTCGCGCGCCAGCAGCGGCCCCAGCACGAGGATCGAGGCGCGCATCTTGCGCACGATGTCGTAATGCGCGAGCCGGCTGGCGATGCGCTCCGCCCCGATGGCCAGCGCCCGGCCCTCGTTCAGCGCCGCGACCTCGCAGCCGAGGCTCTCCAGCAGCGCGCGCATCGTGGCGATGTCGGCGAGCCGCGGCGCGTTGGTCAGCGTCAGCGGCTCGTCGGTGAGCAGCGCGGCGGGCATCAGCGCGAGGCAGGCGTTCTTGGCGCCGCCGATGGCGATGGCGCCGTTGAGCGGCGCGCCGCCGGTGATCGCGATCCTGTCCATCCCAGCCCTCTCGCCCTCTCGGTTCAGTCGTCCCGCAGACCGTTCTCGCGCGGCTCCGCGGCGGCGTCGCGGCCGTCCTGCGGCGCGTCGTCCGGCGGCGCGGCGCGTCGCGCCTGCTTGCGCCGCCGCAGATTGTCGCGCAAGGCCGCGGCGAGCCGCCTGCGCCGCTCGTCATCCCCGCCGTCCGCCCCGCCGTCTGCGCCGCCGCGTCCCGCCATGGGGCTTCCTACCGCGAGCGCCGCGGGCGCGTCCACAGCCGGCCGCGCGGCGCCGTTGCGGCGCCTGAGCTATGGCGCGCAAGGGGATGATCGGCTATCGCAACTCCGATTGCGTCGCGGGCGCGGCGCTGGCGAAAGAACGAGGCGGCCATGTCAACTTTCGACGATCGCGAACGGGCGTTCGAAAACAAGTACGCGCACGACGCGGAGATGCAGTTCAAGGCGGGCGCGCGCCGCAACAAGCTGCTGGGCCTCTGGGTCGCGGAGATCATCGGCAAGACCGGCGAGGCGGCCGACGCCTACGCCAAGGAAGTCGTCATCGCCGATTTCGAGGAGGCCGGCGACGAGGACGTGTTCCGCAAGGTCTGGGCCGACCTCCAGGCCGCCAAGGCCCCGATCGACGAGGCCACGCTGCGCCAGCGCATGCTCGCCCTGATGGCCGAGGCGAAGAACCAGGTCATGACCGAGGTGAAGGACTGACCGGCCCCCGCGCGCCGCGTCCGCGGCGCGCGGGGCATCGGGACTGAGGGCGACCGGCCCGGTCCCTCGCCCTGCGACGGCGGCGGCGTCCTGCCGGGAGGGCCGCCGCCGCGCCGTTGACCTCGCGCCGCCGCGGCCTTTCTTCCACCGCCATGCGCGCCCCTCTCACCCTCGTCTGGTTCAAGCGCGACCTGCGCGTCGAGGACCACGCCCCGCTGAGCGCCGCCGCCGAGGCGGGCGCGGTTCTGCCCGTCTACGTCGCCGAGCCTGCGCTCTGGGCGCAGCCGACCATGAGCGGGCGGCAGTGGGGCTTCGTCGCCGAGAGCCTCTCGGAGCTGCGCGCCGACCTCGCGGCGCTGGGCGCGCCGCTGGTCGTGCGGGTGGGCGACGCGGCGGAGGAGCTTTCGCGCCTCGCCGCCGAGACCGGCGCCGGCGCCCTCTACGCCCATGCCGAGACCGGCGAAGGCTGGACCTACGCGCGCGACCGGCGCGTCGCGGCCTGGGCGCGCGGGGCGGGGCTGGACTGGCGCGAGTTTCCCGCCGGCGGCGTCGTGCGGCGGCTGCGCTCGCGCGACGGCTGGTCGGCGCGGTGGGAGCGGACGATGCGCGCCCCGGCGCTTGCGGCGCCCGCCCTGCGCGGCCCGCGCCCCGATCCGGGGCCGATCCCCGACGCCGCCGCGCT
>CAYGUQ010000145.1:0-8788 GCA_964352995.1 uncultured Rhodobacterales bacterium | reverse complement strand
GCGCGGCGAGCGTCTGCGTCGTCACGACCACGTTGTCGAACTGGACGCGGTCCATCGAGCGGCTGAGGAAGCCGACCGTGCCGCCCGCGAGCGGATCGGCGTCGACCACCGGACCGTCGAACAGCAGGTCCTCGTCCAGCGTGACGACGATGCCCGCGTCGCCGACCGCGACGCGCAGGTCCTGCTTGGCGAAGTGGCGATAGGCGCCGTTCTCCTGCGCCAGCACGGTCGCCTCGCCGTCCTGCACCCGCGTCAGTGTGCGGGTGCGGTTCTGCTGGTCGATCGCGAGCTCGTAGTAGTTCTCCGGATCGGTCCAGTAGAACACGACGCCCACGGTGTCGTTGTCCGCGGGCTCGATCACCACGTCATAGACGTAGTTCGACCAGTCGAGGCCTTCGAGATAGGGCAGGATCTCGTTCGGGCCGTTGGTCTGGGCGTAGACCGCCGCCTCGCCCTCGCCGTCTGGGTTGCCGAAGATCGAACCCTTCACGAGGAAGGAGCCGAGGCTCGGCTGCGCGAAGCTCACCTGCTCGACCGCAGCCGCGCCGACGTCGACCGCATCGAGCGCGCCGTCGAAGCTGAGCTGGAAGGCGTCCGCGTTCGCGCCCACGTCAAGCGGCCCGTCCACGTCCACGCCGCCAAGCGCCTCGATGGCCGCGTCGTCCAGCACGTCCGGCGTGAAGGCGACCGCGTTGACGAAGAGATCGCCGGTAAGGCCCGCGCCGTCGGAGAACAGCAGGAAGCCCGCATCGGCGTCGATGGACCAGTCCGACCCGGTCTCGCCGACGCCGCCCACCGGCAGTTCGGCTGCCTTCACGCCGTTGATGAAGCCGCTCAGGATCTGCTGGCCGTCCTGCACGTCGATCCGGATCACGATGCGGTTCCAGGCGTCGAAGGCGAACTGCTCCTGCCCGACAAAGAAGCCCGGCACGCCGAAGCCGCCGCCCTCGCCGATGTAGAGTTCGGCGGCGTCGGCGTTCGTCGGGTCGGTCTGATAGAGCGCCGCAGGGCCGGAGAGCGCGCCCGACTGCGCCAGCACGTCGAAGACCAGCGTGTAGGCGTCGAAGCGCCCCGTCGCCGCCGGCGTGACCAGCAGCCCGGAGCCGGCGCCGAGCGCCTCCACCTTCGCCACGCCGGCGACCTCGCCGGCCGGCTGGCCGCCGCCGACCCCGGTGAGGTCGATGGCGGGCGTCCGAAGCGTGCTGTCGAACTCGTTGGTGTCGCCCGCCGCGCCGCCGTTGTTGTCGTCCCACTCGTCGGGGTCCGCGATCGCCAGCGTGTTCTCGCCCAGCGCGAACGCATCCCGCGACTGGTTGCCGGCGACGCCGATCCAGAAGTCCTTGTCGGCGAAGGTCCAGCCCTGCCACTCCGTCGTGCCCTGCGAGGTCGTGTCGGCGACCTCCTGCGACCAGCCCTCGGGGGGCGTGGGCGTCCAGACCGGAACCGTCGGGTCGCCCGGCTCGTCGACGACGCCCTGCAGCGGCAGGCCGTCGAAGTCCTCGGCCAACAGCACCGGCCGCTCGATCGTCACGCTGGCGAGCGACAGGTTGTCGATCGCCCACCACCAGTCGTTGTCGGCGTCGCGATAGTCGAAGCGGAACCGCACCTCCTGGGCGCCCACCGGCGCTGTCAGGTCGATGGAGACGGTCTCGTTGGCGCGCGACAGCGAGCTCGTCCCGCCCGGCACCGTCGAGGTGTCGAGGGTCAGGAGCGAGGCGAACTCGCCGCCGTCGAACGAGACCAGCACCTCGCCGGTCTGCGCGTCGTAGGGCCGGAAGCTGCTGTCGAAGGACAGTTTCAGCGCCGCCGCCCCGTCGCCGAGGCCGGCCAGCGAGATGGCGTCGGTCGTCAGCATCGTCGCGAAGTCGTCGCCGGCGACTGAGCCGCCGTTGAAGTCGTCCCACTCGTCTCCGTCCGCGATGGCGATCACGCCGGTCCCCAGCGTGAAGCTCGCGCGCTGCTGGCCGTCGGCGGAGGTCCAGAATTCAGGCGTGGCGAAGGACCAGCCCTGCCATTCCGTCGTGCCCTGGGGCGCGTCGACCGTGCGCGTCCAGCCTTCCGGCGTCTCGTGGGTCCAGCCGAGCACCGCGGCGGGGATGTTCTCGTCGGCGGCGGGCTGGAGAGACGCGGCGAGCCCGTCGAAGTTCTCGCTCCAGATCACCGTTTCGGTCGTCACGCCCGGCCCGAACACCTTCACGTCGTCGATGGCCCACCACCAGTCGTTGTCGGCCTCGCTCATGCGCCAGGCGAACTGGACCGACGTCGCGCTGTTGGCGATCAGCGTGTCGATGACGATGGTCTCGTTGGCGCGCGACAGCGAGCTCTGCCCGCCGGGGACGGAGGCGGTGTCGAGCGTCAGCAGCGTCGTGAAGCTCTCGCCGCCGTCGAACGAGACCATGATCTCGCCGGTCTGGTCGTCGTAGGGGCGGAAGCTGCTGTCGAACTGCAGCGTCACCGGGATCTGCGCGACGCCGCTGATCGAGGGAACGCCGAAGCCCAAATCCGTGCCGATGGCGACGGCCGCCGCAGGCGCGGCGGGCACGCCCCAGCCGTCTGCGTTTCCGTCGTCGAAGGTGTCGACGAGCAGGTTCTGGGGCGTGCGGACCAGCACGGTCTTGAGGTCGGTGCTGACGTTGCCGTCGGCGTCGGTCGCCTCCAGCGTCAGGCGGTGGACGCCGGCGGGCAGGTCGACCTCCAGCGCCGCGCCGTCGGTCTCGCCGAGCTTCTCGCCCGTCGCGTCGAACCAGGCGTAGGTCGTGGCGCCGTTCTCCAGAGAGGCGGCGGGGTCGAGCGAGACCATGGCCGTCTCGCCGTCCGTCACCGCGACCTGCGTGCCGCCGGCCTTGGCGATGGTGATCTTCTCCGGCGCGCCGAAGTCGACGCCCTCGAACACCTCCTCATGGTCCGGGAAGGCGTTGTAGAAGCTGTCGCGCTCGACGAGCTTGGTGTGCGTGGTGAAGCGGCTGTTGTCGGGGTCGATCACCACCAGCCGGATCGCGCCGTCGCCGCCGGTGCCGTTGAAGCTCGAGTCGTTCGGCAGCGCGCCGTTCTGGTAGTTCACGAACATCTGGTGGACCGGGTTTCCACCCGCCGCGACGCTTGCCACCGTCTCGGCGCCGCCCATGAAGTTGTGGCCGTTGAACGTGAAGGTGACGTTGGGATACTTCGAGGCGAACTCGCGCCAGGCGTCCTCGCCGTCGTTGACGTTGCGCGGGTTCTCGCGGATCGCGTAGCCCCAGCCGCCGTTGTCGGTGGTCAGCGGCGCCGTCGTCGGCGTGACGCGCCCGTCGCCGCCGTTCCAGGAATGGGTGTCGATGATCACGCGGTGGTCGAGATGGTCCTCGATGATCTCCGAGGCCCAGCGCAGGACGTCGTCGGGCATGCCGAACTCGAGGCTGAAGATCAGCCAGTCCTGCCCGTCCGGCGTGGTGATGGTGGAGTAATGATTGCGGATGCTGTCGGCGTAGGCGTCGCCGTTGCCGAAGACGTCCTCGCCGACGTCGAAGCCGTCATAGGTCCCGCCGCCCTGCTCTGGCGTCGCGCCGACCTGCTCAGGCGTGAAATAGGCGTCCACGTCGCTCTCGAACGAGAACGCCGAGGAGAAGCCGGGGCGCTGCTGGTCGTGGTTGCCGACGTTCAGCGTGTAGCTCAGCTTGCCGTCGAGCCGCTCCATCGCGTCCTCGGCGATCAGCCACTGGCTCTCGGCGCCGAACTGCACGATGTCGCCGACATGAATGACATGGGCGATGCCGAGGCTTTCCTGCTGGGCGAGCAGCCAGTCGGCCATGTTCCCGAACGTCTCGCGGATCGAGGCGTTCGACGTGTAGTCCTGCGTATCGGGGATGATCGCGAAGACGTAGGCGTTCGGCCCGGCCACGATGGCGCGGAAGTCCTCCGACAGCGCCTCGCCTCCGGCGCCGGTCGCGGCGACGACGATGTCGGCGTGGCCAAGCGCGCCGGGCGTGAGCGTCAGCACGCCGTCCACGATCTCGGCGGCGACCGCCCCGCCGTTCGAGGTCATGACCGAGAAACCGGTCGCGTCCGGCCCGAAGATGTCGGCAAGCGCGAAGGTTCTGGCCTCGCCCTTGGCGTCGATGAGCATGTCGAGCATCGGTTTCTCCACGTGTGGCGGATCGCGCGGCTTCGTCTGGCGCGGCCTCGGGTTTCAGCGTGGGGCCGGGTGTCGGCGCGGATCGCGCGACGCCGCCGTCCCTCGAACTCGACAGCGACGCTTAACCAATGCGATTGATAGAACAAATTCGTTCTTCCACGCCCAAACTTAGGGAAAGCCGATGAATTTTGCGCAGGTGAGGGCGTTCCATCTCGTCGCCCGCGAGGGCGGCGTTGCGCGCGCGGCGACGGTGCTGGGCGTCTCCCAGCCGACAATCTCCCAGCATGTCAAATCGTTGGAGGCCCACTACGGCGTGCGGCTGTTCGAGCGCCGCGGGCGCTCGCTGCGGTTGACCGCATCGGGCCGCGATCTCTTTTCCGTGACCGAAAGGCTGATGGCCGCGGCTGAGGACGTCGAAACCGCGCTGCGCCGCCCGGCGGCGCTGACCGGCGGCCGCCTGCGCCTCGCAGCCGACAGCACCGCGCTGGCGGTCGATCTGCTGCGCCGATTTCGCGCGCGCCATGCGGCGGTGGAGCTTTCGCTCGGCGTGGCCTCGGTGGCCGCGATCCTGGAAGCGGTGCAGAACGGCTCGGCCGATCTGGGGGTCGCGGTCGATCCGCCGGCCGGCGACGCGCTCGGCGTCGAACCGCTGCGGCGCGAGCGGCTGTGGGTCACCGCCGTGCGCGGGCACCGCTTCGAGCGCCTCGCCCAGGTCGCCATCGTCGAACTCGCCGGCGAAACCCTCATCATGCGCGAGCAGGGCTCCCGGACGCACGCCATGATCTCTCAGGCGATGGAGGCCGAGGCCGTGCAGCCGCGCGGCGTGCTGGAGATCAACGAGCGCAGCGCCATCCGAGAGGCCGTCGCCACCGGCATGGGCGTCGCGTTCTTCGTGCCCTCGGAGTGCCCGCCCGACCCGCGGCTCTCGCACACGCCGCTCGCCAGCAGGCGGACGCGGCTGGAGTTCCAGGAATACCTGATCTACCGCCGCGAACGCCGCCGTCAGCCGCTGATCGCGGCGTTCCGCGAGGTGGCCGCCCGTCTCGCCGCCGAGATGACGACGACGGACGCGGGCCAGCGTCAGTCGTAGCCGAAGGCCTCGATGAAGGGGCGCAGCACGTCCATGTGCGGGGCGAGCCGCTCTTCGTAGTTCCGCCAGCGCCCGACGGCGCCCCGGTGCGGCGGGCGGCGCACCTCGGTCTGCGTCGGAGAGTTCACCACCTTGTCGGTCAGCCTCTCGCGGTAGTTCAGCACCGCGTCGTCCCAGGCCAGCCCCAGAGCGGACAGCACGCGCCGGGTCTCACCCTCGAAATCGTCGAGCCCGTCCTCGTAGCGCGTCTCGACCCACTGGGCGGGGTCGAGCGCGTCGCGATAGCGGAGCCACGCTCCCATCTCCACGGCGTAGAGTTCCGCCGCTGAACGCCAGTCGAGCAGCATCGCGCTGAATTCGGTGACGCGGAACGTCCGCATGACGCAGCTCGTCACCACGTCGCGCGGATCGCGCAGCGCGGTCACGATGCGCGATTCGGGAAACAGACGGATCAGGCCGGGCAGGACGCCCGTGTGGTTGGGGTTCTTGTCGAGATGAAGCCTGTCGCCGGGCGCTTCCCCCAGCGCGGCGGCCATCCCCGAGAGATAGCGCGCCCGCAGCGCGGCCACGGCGGTCTCCGGCGCGGCGTCGAGCGCGGCGAGGCTGAGCGGCCCGCCGCCCGCGCGGCGCAAGGCCGGCAGCAGGTCGCGCAGATAGAGCGGGCGCTCCGGCGATGCGACGAGGCCGGGATGCGCGTCGAGCCGCTGCTCCAGAAGCGTCGTGCCGGAGCGCGGAAAGCCGATCAGATGCCCGATGCGCTCCGCGCGGCGCTCCGGCGCCTGCTTGCGCCACGCCGCAGGATGCTCGCGCCGGAAATCCCGCGAAAGCCGCTCGACCGCCCTGTTGTTCGCCGCCGCCTGGGCAAGCAGCCGCGCCATGTCCGAGCTCTCGCGGACGATTGCGTGCGCGCGGTCGATCGCCGCCGCGGCCGCGCCATGCTCGCCGGCGGCGTCATGCAGATAGCCGAGTTCGCTCCAGGCCTCCGCAGCGAGCGGCGGCGCCGTCGACAGCGCCAGCGCCCGCCGCAGGGCCGCCGCCGCCGGCTGCGCGTCGCCCTTGCGGCGCAGGAGACGGCCTAGCGCAAGAAGCAGTTCCGGCGCGTCCGGCGCGACGGTGCGGCACGCCTCGATCTCCGCCAGCGCCGCGTCCAGCCGCCCGATACGCTCATAGAGAGCCGCAAGCTCCGCGCGCGCTGCGGGAGGACGCTGCGCCATCGCCTCCAGCAGCGCGATCGCGCGGTGTTCGCGGAAGATGCGGCCATGGCTCGCCGCGACGACGGTGGCGATCCGCGGATCGCGGCCGCCGACGGCCTGCGCCTGCTCCAGCAGCCGCTCGGCCCGACCGATCTCAAGGCACGCCCCGAAAGCGCGCGCCGCCTCGATCAGCGCCTTGACGTTTCGAGGTCGTTCGGCGACCGCCGCCGCGAAGGCGGCGAGCGCCGCGTCGCGCCTATCGGCGCTCCAGAGCGAACGCGCGTGCGCCAGCTTCGCGGTGTCGTCGGTCTCGACGGTCGCCCCGCTCATGTCGCACCTCGTCGTCCCCTCTCGCGGCCCAATAGACGACCGAAGGTGTAGCGGCGAGGGACGGAGTCGCTCAGGTCGACGATGTCGCGCCTTGTCGGTCTCCGGCTTCGCGGCCTCGGGCTTCCAAGCGCAAGGCCGAGGCGCTCACCCCGACATGCCGTGGGCCCCGCGATGGGCGGCGCCCCCTCTGGTGGCGCAGGAGCCGGCATCAAGGTCGAGCGCGAAGACGCGTGGAGTGAGGCGGGTCAGAAGACAGTCCGGGGGACTGTCTTCCCGCCGAACGCGCAAGCACGGCGGTGTGAGGCGCCGACTCTAGCGCGAAATCCACCTCGGCATCGACGAACAGGCGCCGGAGGTTCGGGCCATCGAGGATGCGAGCAGCGACATCGGCGACGCCCCGACGCTGCCGGAGCGCCTCGGCCGGCTCGCCCCGCATCATGATGCGGCGAGCGTCAACGCCGAAGGGGTCTACGACACGCGGCAGCGCCATGAGGCCATCGCCGACCGCGGCGCCGCGGCGTTCTGCGGGCGACCCTTCCACTGAAAGGGCCGCTGTTCCGCCTCGCTCCCGCCACGGAGGACCGCCACGCGCTGGAAGCAGACCACCGCGGGAGCCGTGACGCTCAATGAGGCCCTCCGCGCGTCACGCCATCTGCGCCGGCGGCTGTCGCGCTGCCGCCCCCGGCTCCGGCGCCGAGCCGGGCGCCGTGCGGTCGGTCGGCCCCGCACCCGCCTTGGCGTTGAAGCGCGCCACCCGGTCCCGAACGATCTGCAACGTCACGCCGCCGATCTTGGCCGCCTCGCTGCAGGGCTGCCGTCATTCATCTCCGCCAGCGCCGGCGACCGACGCGCCTGCGCCGCATCCCGCGAACGGCCCGCCTCGCGACGCAGGATGTCGGCGTCAACGTCGGGGCGCAGCGGCCATCGCGAACATCCTTCTGTTCGCCATCGTGGATCGCACCCGCGCACCCCAAGGTGCAGAGCACTTCCGGACCCGCGGGCCCTGATTTCTCAGGCTCATGAAAGCGTTGAGCTGTGGACAGCAAAGGGCGCTAAGCGGAAAGTCAACTGGCTCTACCCATGAAAGCCTGGCTCGGGCTCCCGCTGGAAGCAAGATTCGCTTGGCGTACATGCCCCCCCTGTATCCCCAGCGAGGGCGCTACGGCAGTTTGTCTCTGTGCGCCAACGCCAGTCAAATGCGGTTAAGGTGAGATCTCTGCGGCAATCTGGGTGGGGCGTCTCGAGCGGCCTAGTTATCATCCGTCATCGTCAGACCTTCCTGATCCCAAGGGGATCGCAGCGGCGCAGGCGCCGTCAGGAGGGGCTACCGGCCCCATCATCAAAGCTGTTATTTGCGCACAAACAATTTAATTAAAAACTTTGTCAACGCCGAAACAATCATAAATGTCACTATCGCCGCCCCAATAAAAACCAGCATCAAACTGATCTTAAAAGGTTCCCAAAACATAGGTCTATCCCTGGCAAAATACATCGTGAGCACAATAAACGCTATAGTGGCAGTGAAAATCTTGAGCAGCATGAGACTTCAACCCTCCTCAAGTGTTGCTTGACGCAATTTAAATATCAGACAACATATTGTTATCAAAAAAGTCAGAACTTGAAATTTTCAATCCGCAGGCATCCTTGAGCATGACATATCAACTATCTCAAAATTCAATAATCACATTCCAGCAATATTGTCTTTGTAAAATTCTTGAGTGAAATAAAATCACAGAACGAGATTAAAATATATCATTCACATTATCGAATTATCTAACAATATCGTGACCAGATGAAACTGTAAACTCAAATCAGTCGCTCCGACCGATGGCGCTGTTGACGTAACCGCTCCCCTGTGTGGATCCTCGCCGCCCCACCTTGGCGCATCGACGCAGTAGGGGGCGGTTACATCATCGGAGCCGGACGTGACCGCATATCATCTGCGCCGTGCTTCCCATGCGATTGCTGCGCCAAGGCGCGAAGCGGGATAGTCAGCCCAAGTAACTGATATGCTTGGCGCACCCGACAGGATTCGAACCTGTGACCTCTGCCTTCGGAGGGCAG
>CAYGUQ010000144.1:0-8841 GCA_964352995.1 uncultured Rhodobacterales bacterium | reverse complement strand
CGTGAAGGCGTCGGCCCCGGCCGCAGGCGGGCCGGAGATCGCCGCGTCGAATTCAGCGGAGGAGATCAGCGACACCTGGCTCACCTCAAGCCCGCGCGCCTCGCCCTGCGGAAACAGGTCGGCCCCGAACACCGCCAGCGCGACGAGCGCGGCGTGCATGCCTGCGGAGATGACCGCCCCAGTCCGCATTGCCCGGCGCGACGCGCCGCCCTCCCACATCGTTGCGCCGCGACGTCCGCGCGGCCTCTGGCGCGTCTACTGCGCCGGCGTGAACGCGTTGGCGGGCCGCCCGCCGCCGCTTGCGGGGTCCGTCACCAGCCCGATGTTGCGGAAGCCGCCGGCGTTCAGCGCGCCCATGACCTCCGCCACGCGCCCGTAGTCGAGCCCGGCGTCGGCGCGCAGATACACGCGGTCGGTCTGCAGCTCCTGCGACAGTTGCGCGAGCGCCGGCAGCAGGTCGACGAACTCCACCGGGTCTCGCTGCAGGAAGAGCCGCCCGTCAACGTCGATGTTGATGGTGAGCGGATCCTGCCGGTCGATGGGCAGCGGCGCCGCCGCGGTGCGCGGCAGTTGCAGCGGCACGCCCACGGTCAGCAGCGGCGCCGCCACCATGAACACCACCAGCAGCACCATCATGACGTCGACGAACGGCGTGACGTTGATGTCGGACACCGGCCGCGCGGCGCGACCGCGCCGGCGTCGCCGCGACGCGCCGGCGGCGTCCTCCGCGGCGACGGCGGCGCCGTCGACCGAACCGAATCCGCCGAAGCTCACGCGGCCCCCCGCATGATCTGGCGCGAGAGGATGACGGAGAACTCGTCGGCGAAAGACTCCAGCCGCGCCGAGAGCCGGTGCGCGTCGGCGGTCAGCTTGTTGTAGAAGATCACCGCCGGGACGGCGGCGACCAGACCGATGGCCGTCGTCACCAGCGCCTCGGCGATGCCCGGCGCGACGGTGGCGAGGTTGGTGTTCTGCTGGATGGAGATCTGCTCGAATGCGGTCATGATGCCCCATACCGTGCCGAACAGGCCGACATAGGGCGCGATGGAGCCGGTCGTCGCCAGAAACGTGAGCCGCGCGCCGAGCGACTCGGTCTCGCGGCTCAGGGCGACGTCGAGCGAGCGGTCGATGCGGTCGCGCGCGCCGGGGATCAGCGCGCCGGTCTTGTCGAAGCTGCGCCGCCATTCGCCCATGCCGGCGACGAAGACGCGCTCGATCTCGGAGCGCGGCTTGGCGCCGATGCGGTCGTAGAGAGCGTCGAGCGGCTGGCCGGACCAGAACGCGTCCTCGAACATGCCGGCGTCGCGGCGCGCCCGGCGCAGCGCGAGCGAACGATCGATGATGATCGTCCATGACCAGAACGACGCGAGCGCGAGCAGGACCGTCACGGCCTGAACCACGAGCGTGGCGCGGGTGAACATCGCCGCCAACGAGAAGTCTATCCCGCCAAGCGCCTCAAGGGCCTGGGTCTCCATACGCGCTCGAACCTCATGTCGCGCAGGATCTTGCCGTCCTGGCGCGCCTCGCCCACGGCGTCGGGCCGTGTTCCGCTCAGGTGGCAGAATCGTCTATCTCGGCCCGAAAATCAATGATGCGCCGCCGCATGGCGGCCATCACAACCGCGACAGGGCTTCCCGAACGCCGTCCGGCGCGCGCCGGGCGCGGCCGTCTGGTCCGACGACGGCGATGCGCACCTCCGCGGTCGCGACGACGTCCGCGTCGCGGCGGATCGTCTGCTCCAGCGTCACGGAAGCCGCGCCCAGCCGAACGACGCGGGCGTCCACGGCCAGCAGGTCGTCGAAGAAGGCGGGCCGCAGATAGTCGATCGCCACGCGCGTCACGAGAAAGACGATCCCCGTCTCCGCCTTCAGGCGGCCCTGCTCCAGGCCGGCCGCGCGCAGCGCCTCGGTGCGCGCCCGCTCCATGTATTTCAGATGGTTGGCGTGATAGACGACGCCTGCGAGGTCGGTGTCCTCGTAATAGACGCGGACGACGAAGGGGCCGCCGCTCACCCCGCGGCGCCGCGCAGCTCCAGCGCGAGCGCATGGACCGGTCCGGCGAGTTCGTCCGCCAGCGCCCGGTTGACCGAGCGCTGGCGCTCGACCCGGCTCACGCCGTCGAAGGCCGCCGCGGTCATGCGGACGCGAAAATGTGTCTCGCCGCCCTCGCGCCAGCCGCCGTGGCCGCGGTGCTGCTCGCTCTCGTCGATGACCTCCAGAGCCGTCGGCGCGAAGGCCTCGCGCAGCTTCCGCGCCATGGTGTCGGCGACTTGTCCCATTCGATCGATCCTCCGCTTGGCCCGCCGGCGCGGCGCGCTAGAATGCGCGCGACTGATTTGTCGGAGCCGACGCGTGCGCCATCGCCCACCCCTCGAATACGACGTCAGCGTCTCCGCCGACAAGGCGCGGCGGGCGCGTCGCCGCTCGGGCCTCACCGGCGCGGTCGACGGCGCGGCGCGGCTTTGCGAGCACCCCGACTGCGACCGCCCCGGCCTCTACCGCGCGCCGAAGGGGCCGAGCGAGCTCGACAGCTTCCGCTGGTTCTGCCTCGACCACGTGCGCGAGTACAACGCGCGCTGGAACTTCTTCGACGGCGCCGGCGAGGACGCCTTCGAGGCGCAGGCGGCGGCGGCGCGCCTGTGGGAGCGGCCGACCTGGCGCATGGGCGGCCAGCCGAAGGGCCCGATGGGCGCGCAGCCGCACGCCGACGGCCGCGCCTGGGAGCGTTTCGGCTTCTCCGACCCGCTGGACGTGCTGGGCGCCAATGCGACGCTGAACCCCGGCAAGAGGGGACGCGAGCGCGCGGCCCCGCGGGCGCGGCGCCTGCCCCCGAACCTGATGAGCGCGGTGGAGGTGCTGGGCGTCTCGCCGGACGCCACCAAGGCCGAGATGCGGCGGCGCTACCGCGCGCTGGTCAAGGACCTCCACCCCGACATGAACGGCGGCGACCGTCGCGACGAGGGGCGGCTGCGGCGCGTGCTCTGGGCCTGGGACCAGATCAAGGCGAGCCGCGAGATCAGCGACTGACCCCCGGCGGCTTGCGCTGGCACGCGCGCGCCCTATGCTGCGCCGCAGCTCCGTTACGAGGAAGATCGACATGGCCGATGGCGTCCTCACGCCCGAAAGCGCGCCCTCCCGCACCGTCGACGTGCGCGAGACCTTCGGGCTCGACGTGGACATGCGGGTGACGGCGTTCGCCGAAGGCTCCGACCGCGTTCCCGCCCGGGACGACACCTACCGCTTCGACCACGACACGACGCTCGCAATCCTCGCCGGCTTCGCGCACAACCGCCGCGTCATGATCCAGGGCTACCACGGCACGGGCAAGTCGACGCACATCGAGCAGGTGGCGTCGCGGCTCAACTGGCCCTGCGTGCGCGTGAACCTCGACAGCCACATCAGCCGCATCGACCTGATCGGCAAGGACGCCATCCGCCTGCGCGACGGCGTGCAGGTGACGGAGTTCCAGGAAGGCATCCTGCCCTGGGCGCTGCGCAACCCGGTGGCGATCGTGTTCGACGAATACGACGCAGGCCGGCCCGACGTGATGTTCGTCATCCAGCGCGTGCTGGAGGTGGACGGGAAGCTGACCCTTCTCGACCAGAATCAGGTCATTCACCCGCACCCGTTCTTCCGGCTGTTCGCGACGGCCAACACGGTGGGTCTGGGCGACACGACGGGCCTCTACCACGGCACGCAGCAGATCAATCAGGGCCAGATGGACCGCTGGTCGATGGTGGCGACGCTCAACTACCTGCCGCACGACGACGAGGTGAACATCGTCCTCGCCAAGCGTCCCGAACTGCAGGACGCCGAGGGCCGCAAGACGGTGAGCCGGATGGTGACGGTGGCGGATCTGACCCGCTCGGCCTTCATGAACGGCGACGTGTCGACGGTGATGTCGCCGCGCACGGTCATCGCATGGGCCGAGAACGCGGCGATCTTCGGCGACGTCGGCTTCGCGTTCCGCCTCACCTTCCTCAACAAGTGCGACGAGCTGGAGCGCCAGACGGTCGCCGAGTTCTACCAGCGCTGCTTCGGCAAGGAGCTGCCGGAGAGCGCCGTGAGCGTGTCGCTCGGGTGATGCGCGTCGCGGCCCCGCTGGCGACCTGCCTCGCGCTGCTCGGCTGCGTCAACGCCGACGAGTCGGCGCGCAGCTGCGGGCCGGAGGCGGTGGACCTAGCGATCGCGGCGCAGTGCGCGGGCGAGGCGCAGGCGCTCTACTCCTTCGCCGCGGAGAAGGCGGCGCCGGCGACGCTTCAGGCCTCGCTCAAGGGCCGTTACGACCTGCTGACGGACGCCGCCAGGGCCTGCCGCGGCATGTCCTCGGCGCCCGACCGGGGGCTCGTCACGGGCTTTCCCACAGAGGCGGAGATCGCGCAGGAGCGCGCCGTGGCGCGGGCGCGCGACGAGAAGCTCGCCTTCCTGCGCGCGCGCTACGGATGGATCACCCGCGGCGACGTGCCCCTCGAGGCGTTCGGCCCGGAGTCGCCGCAATGCGCCGGGATCGGGGCCGCGGTTGGCGTCGCGAACTGACAGGCGGAGCGTTGTGACCACAGGCCGCGAGCGCGCGCCGCGGCGCGCGCCAGGAGGACTGCGCTGATGGCGAAAGGCCCGGACAATCCGGCGGAACCGTTCAAGAAGGCGCTCGCCGAGGCGACGCGCGCCATGGCCGGCGACGCCGAGATGGGCGTGACCTACTCCGCCGACCCGCCGGGACAGAGCAACGACACCCTGCGGCTGCCCCAGATCAGCCGCCGCATGACCCGCAGCGAGGTGATGCAGGCGCGCGGCGCGGCGGACGCGGCGGCGCTCAGGCGGCGCTACCACAGCGACGCGGCGCACACGCGCTATGCGCCGACGGGCGAGATGGCGCGGGCGATCTACGACGCCTGCGAGACGGCGCGCTGCGAGGCGCTCGGCGCCCGGGCGATGCCGGGCGTGGGCGACAACATCGACGCCAAGCTCTGCGAGGAGGCCCGCCGCCGCGGCTACGCCCAGATGCGCGAGGCCGCCGACGCGCCGCTGGCCGACGCCGCGGCGCTTGCGCTGCGGGAGCGCATCAGCGGGCGCGAGGCGCCGCCCGAAGCGGGCCATATTCTTGATCTGTGGAAGAATTTCCTCGACGAGAAAGCGAACGAAAGCCTCGACGCGCTCGCCGCCGCGGCGGACGATCAGGTCGCCTTCACCAAGGCGGCGCGGCAGGTGATCACCGATCTGGGCTACGGCGACCAGCTCGCCGACGACCCCGACGGCGACGACGCCGAGAGCGAGGACGACGACGAGAGCGACGCGCCTGAGACGCCGCCAGAGGAGGGCGGCGAGGACGACCAGCAGCAGTCCGAGCAGGAGGACAGCGCGCCGGAGGAGCAGCAGAGCCGCGAGCAAAGGCAGGCGACCGCCGACGTCTCGATGGAGGACCTCGACGACGCCGACGAGGACGCCGAGAGCGCAGAGGACGAGGACGGCGAGACGCCGCCGCCCCCGCCGCCCGCTCCCGACAGCCTCGCCAGCCGGGATTATCGCATCTTTTCAAAGGCCGCCGACGAGATCGTCACTGCCGAAGAGCTCTGCGACGAGGCCGAGCTGGACCGTCTGCGCGGCTATCTCGACCGGCAGCTTGAGCCGCTGAAGGGCGCCGTCTCGCGCCTCGCCAACCGGCTGCAGCGCCGGCTGCAGGCGCAGCAGAACCGCGCCTGGGAGTTCGACCGCGAGGAAGGCATCCTCGACGCCGGCAGGCTTGCGCGCGTCGTGGCCAACCCCACAACCCCGCTCAGCTTCAAGGTCGAGAAGGACACCGAGTTCCGCGACACGGTGGTGACGCTGCTGATCGACAACTCCGGCTCGATGCGGGGGCGGCCGATCTCGATCGCGGCGATCTCCGCCGACATCCTCGCCCGCACGCTGGAGCGCTGCCAGGTGAAGGTCGAGATCCTCGGCTTCACCACGCGCCAGTGGAAGGGCGGTCAGGCGCGCGAGGCGTGGCTGAAGGCGGGCCGGCCGCAGAACCCCGGTCGCCTCAACGACTTGCGCCACATCGTCTACAAGAGCGCCGACGCCCCCTGGCGGCGCGCGCGGCGCAATCTCGGGCTGATGATGCGCGAGGGGCTGCTCAAGGAGAACATCGACGGCGAGGCGCTGGAATGGGCGCACAAGCGGCTGATGGCGCGCAGCGAGCATCGCAAGACGCTGGTGGTGATCTCCGACGGCGCGCCGGTGGACGACAGCACGCTGAGCGTGAACCCCTCCAACTATCTGGAGCGGCACCTGCGCGACGTGATCGCGATGATCGAGCGCCGCCGGGCGGTGGAGCTGATCGCCATCGGGATCGGCCATGACGTCACGCGCTACTACGACCGCGCCGTCACGATCACCGACGCCGAGCAGCTCGCCGGCGCGATCACCGACCAGCTCGCGGGGCTGTTCGAGGTCAACGCCGAGGCGCCGCAGCGCGGCGGGCGGCGGCGGCGGCGGGCCGCCTGAGACGCGAGGCGGACAAGTTCCCGCACCCCGCCGGGCCGGGGGATAGCGCGGGAACCTGAGGGGCGCCGCCGGGAAAACCTGCGGCGGGCGTGACGCCGACGCGGGGCGTCAAGCGGGCGGCGACAGGCGCCCAGCTTCCGCCAAGTCGCCCGCCCGACAGCGTCACAAACCAAAAAACTCTATTTCAGCCATTGGCTTGCGATGCGCAGGGGTGGGGATTCCCGCGGCCCGCCGATGGCCCTGAATTGGGGCCTGAGCGACGCCGGGACCGTGCGCGAGCCCTGCGCCCGGAAGTCTTGTCTTCGGCGCGCGCTCAGCGGCAGGCGGGGCCGTCCCAGAAGCCGCGGCGGGCCTCGGCCTCGGCGTCCCCGCGCGAGAGGCCGATGTCGGCGAGCAGGCGCGCGTCGAGCGAGGCCAGCGCGCGGCGCTGGCGCATCAGGTCGAGCCGGGCGCCGAGACGCCGCCAGAGGGACGGGCGGGCGACGGGCCGGCCGCCGGCGCAGGCGGCGTCGAACACGGTCCGCTCGGCGGACGCGGTGGAGAACTGTGCGGGCATGGTCGACCTCCTCGGGCATCTCGTTCAGTCATCGCTGGCGTCTCAGCCATCGCGTATTGATATGGCCTTTGCATTGCGATAATGAAAGCGAATAGATGTGATCAGCAGCATCACGGGAGACGATGAATGCCCCGCAATCTCGACATCGCCGCCCTGCGCAGCTTCGTCACCGCAGCCGATCTCGGCGGCGTGACGCGCGCGGCCGGTCAGCTCAACCTCACGCAATCGGCGGTGTCGATGCAGATCAAGCGGCTGGAGGAGTCGCTCGGCCAGACGCTGCTCGACCGCTCGGGGCGCGGCGTGACCATGACCGCCCATGGCGACCAGCTGCTGAGCTATGCGCGGCGGATGCTGGCGCTGAACGACGAGGCGCTGACGCGGATGACCGGAGAGGCGTTCGAGGGCGAACTGCGGCTCGGCGCGCCGCATGACGTGATCTATCCGCGCATCCCCGCCGTGCTGGGCGCCTTCGCGCGCAGCCATCCGCGGGTGCGGGTGTCGCTGGTGTCAGAGTTCTCCCGGCGGCTGAAGGAGATGCTGGCGGCCGGCGCCGTGGACCTCGCGCTGACGACCGAGCGCGGCGTGGACACCGGCGGCGAGACGCTCGACGCGTCGCCGCTGCTCTGGAGCGGGGCGATCGGCGGCGAGGCCTGGCGGCGGCGGCCGCTGCCGCTCGCCTATTCCCGCAACTGCATGTTCCGGCCGGTGGTGCAGGAGACGCTCGACGCGGCGGGGATCGACTGGACGATGAGCATCGAGACCGACTGCATGCGGGCGACGGAAGCGTCCGTCGCGGCCGATCTCGCGGTCTTCGCGCTGATGGGCAGCGAGCCTGTCCCGCCGGGCGTCGAGCGCATCGATCATGGCGGGGCGTTGCCCCCCCTCGGCGACATGCGCATCAACCTCTATCTCGGCGAGGGGCCGAAGGCTGCGCTGGCGGACCGGCTGGCGGCGGCGCTGCGCGAGGCGTTCGCACAACCCGCCGGGCGGGCGGCGGCTTCGACGGCCGCCGCCGCGTGAGGCCTCAGCAGTCGCGGCAGGTCTTGAGGCCGATCAGCGTGTAGAGCGGGCAGAAGCGCAGGAACGCGGTGGCGAGCGGGACGACCCCGATCCAGCCCCACGGGCCGATCTCGCCGGCGGCGGCGAGCCCGACGAGGACGAGGCCGGCGACGAGGCGCAGGGCGCGGTCGGCGGTTCCCATATTGGCGGCGAAGGTCATGGCGACGTCTCCTCTTGTATGATTCGCCCCGCCATGATGCGCGCCGGCGGCCCTCCGATCAGTGCGACGGTCACCAAGATCGGCCGCGATATCCGGCCTGCGCCTGACATGGATCAAGGCGGCGCGCGGCGGCGCGCGCAAGGCTCGCGCGCCATTGACGGGCGCGGGAGGCAGGCATGGTCGATCTGACATGGGCGCTGGACAGGACCGGGGACGCCAACGCCGCGGCGCTGGCGGGGCTGCTCGCCGGGGGCGTCTTCGGCGTCGCGGCGCAGCGCAGCCGGTTCTGCCTGCGCGCGGCCGTCGTCTCGTTCGCGCGGGGCCGGCTCGACGAGCGCGTGGCTGTGTGGCTGCTGTGCTTCGCGACGGCGCTGGTCTGGACCCAGGCCTTCGACCTCGCCGGGCTGGCGACTCTGGCCCAGAGCCGGACGGTCGCGGCGACCGGCTCGCTCTCGGGCGCGGCGCTCGGGGGCGTGATCTTCGGCGCGGGGATGGTGCTGGCGCGAGGCTGCTCGGGGCGGCTTCTGGTGCTGGCGGCGGGGGGCAACCTGCGGGCGCTGCTCGCGGGGCTGGTCTTCGCGGTG
>CAYGUQ010000143.1:0-8901 GCA_964352995.1 uncultured Rhodobacterales bacterium | reverse complement strand
GGGCTCGACCTGCGGCAGACCATGGCGGTGGGTACGGCGGGCTTCACGGCGATGCTGGCGGTGATGGACCTCGAAGCCCACGGGCTGAAGCCGGAGAACGGCCCGGTGCTGGTGACGGGCGCCGCGGGCGGCGTCGGCTCGATCGCGACGGCGGTGCTGGCCAGGCTCGGCTACGAGGTGGCGGCGGTGACGGGGCGGCCCGAGACCGAGAGCTACCTCAGGGAGCTCGGCGCGTCGCGCATCGTGCCGCGCGAGGAGTTGGCGGAGGCGCCGAGCAAGCCGCTCGACCGCGAGACCTGGGCCGGCTGCGTCGACGCCGTGGGCGGGAACATGCTCGCGCGGGTGCTGACGCAGATGAAGTACCGCTGCTCGGTCGCGGCCGTGGGGCTGGCCGGCGGCGCGGCGGCGCCGTTCACGGTGGTGCCGTTCCTGCTGCGCGGCGTGAACCTGCTCGGCGTCGACAGCGTGATGCGGCCCTACGAGGACCGCGTCGCCGCCTGGGGGCGGATCGCGCGCGACCTTGACATGGCCAAGCTGGAGGCGATGGCGAAACCCGCGACGCTCGCGGAGCTGCCGGAACTGGGACGATCGATCCTGAAGGGCGGCGTGCAGGGCCGCGTGGTGGTCGACGTCAACGCCTGATCGGCTGCGCGGCGGCGCAGCCCGCGGCGCGACTGTCGGTAGCGCGGAGCCTTGCGTCCGCCGCGGCGAGCTGCGGCCGCCGCCAGTCCCGGCGCCATGCGGCGCCGGGCGCATCGGGGCTCAGCGGCGGCGCGCGACGCCGCCAACGGCAAGCAGCGCGCCGGCGAGCAGCCAACCGGCGGCGGGCAGGGGCACGGGCGTGACGTCGGGGCCGGTCGGCGTCTGGCCGCCGCCCTGACCCTGCGCGACGCTCCAGCCGACATAGCTCGCCTGGCCGCCGGTGATCCCGTCGAACAGGGTGGCGTTGCCCGGACCGCCGCGTCCGTTCACGACGCCGAACACCGAGCCCGCGATCGAGGTGAACTGCACGGTGGCCAACGCGTCGAAATCGTCCCCGAGATACGGCGACGGGAACGGGTTGGCGCCGCGGCTGCCGAAACTGAAGGTCAGCGAGTTCACGTCGATGCCGCTCGGGGCCCCGGTCGTCAGATCGTAGGTGAGGCCGTCGTCGGTGTCGCCGTCGTAGAAGCCGGCCGGCAGGCCCGCCGGCGCCGGACCCCAGAGCGACCCGTCGTCGAGGGTCAGGACGATGCCCAGCACGGAGAGGTTCGAGAAGGTCCGGGTGAAGTTCACGCGGATGTTGCTGACCTGCGCGGTTTCGGCGCCTTTCCTGAGAAAGCCGTCGACTGAGCCATACTCCACCACGCGCCCGACGGGGAAGTTGCCGTCAAGCGTGGGCGTGATCGCATCGGGGTCGTAGGTGAGGCCGATCGTGTAGCGCTCGACGGGCGTGTTGAAGCCGATGGAGGCGTCGACCTGGATCTCGAAGGTGGTGGTGGCCGCGGAGGCTCCCGCAGCGGAAAGCACGAAGGCCGCGAAGGCGGTATGGAACACACGCATGACTGATCTCCGATGGGGGCAGAACGCGCCGCCCGGGCCATCCCTATCCCAAGCCGCCACAGTTGAGTCAATTTTGAGCGGATGGCTTAACCAATACTACGACCACAGATTGCGTCGCGATGGCCTGCGGACGTCTGAAATGCGCATAATCATTATTATGTCAAATAACGCGCCAGACTGCAGCCTGAGCAGGCTGCGGCCGCAGTCGGAACTCTTCGCCTGCGCAGATGATTGCGGAAGTTCTCCAATGCGTCGCGTCAGATGCGCGTCGCGAGGATCAGGCGCGTCATGCCGGCGATGAGCGGCTCGGCGTTCTCCACGCGGAAGCCGCCGTCCTTGAGCAGAGACTGGGCCTCGCCGTCGCTCAGCGCCTTGCCCTCGGGCGTAAACACCATGTGCTGAAGCGCCCAGAGCGCGGCCAGCGGCGGACCGTCGAGCGTGTCGTCCACCATGAAGTCGTGCACGACCAGCGAACCGCCGGGCCTGAGCGCCGCATGCGCCTTCGCGATCAGCCCCGGGATCGCGGCCGCGCCGACGCCGGACCAGAGATAGGACATCAGCACCGCCGCCTGTCCGCCCGGAAACGGCGTGCTGAGCGCGTCGCCGGGCATGAACGCCACGCGGTCGCCGACGGCGCTCGCCGCGGCGAACTCGCGGCCCACCTGCGTCACCGCTTCGAAGTCGAGCACCGTGCACGTGACGCCCGGCCAGCGCCGCGCGATCTGGATCGCGAATGCCCCGGTGCCGCCGCCGACGTCGAGCACGCTCTCGCCCGGCTCCAGCGTCAGCGCCTTGGCGACGACCTTGCCCGGCCCGAGCGAGCCCGCGTGCTGGCTCTCGGAGAAGAGCCGCGCCTCGGCGGGATCGGCCATCCATGCGGCGTAGCTTTCGTTTCCGGCGCCGGCGGCGCCCTCGCGCAGCACCGGCGCAAGGTCCTGAAGCATCGGATACATCTGCTTGTCGATCTGGAGCCGCAGGTAGTCGCCGAAAAAGCCGCGACCGCTGCGCGCGAGATACTCCGAGGCCGCCTTCGCGTTGGAGAAGCGGCCGTTCTCGACCTCCAGCAGCCCCTGACCGGCGAGCGCCGTCATGAGCGTCGTCAGCCGCGCCTCGGCGCCGGCGTCGCCCTTCGCCAGCTCCGCCGGCGTCGCGGGCCTGCCCTCCAGCCGGTCGAAGAGCCCGATGTCGAGGGCCGCGAACAGCGCCTTGGACGCCATGTAGCCGAAGGCGATGCGCGAGATGTCCTCCGCCGTCTCGACCTGCATGATGGACATGGGCTTTCCTCGCCTTGGGGGTTTGGGCCAGTATGCCCCCCAGCCTTGGACGATCAACCGCAAGGCGCCGCAAGATCCGGGAGCCGCACAATGTCAGGCCAGCCGCCGGCCCCTTTCTCGGGCTATCGCCGCAGGGTTCCGGCCGACTGGCTCGACTACAACGGCCACCTCAACGAGGGCTTCTACGTGGTCGCGTTCAGCCACGCCTCGGACCTTTGGATGGACGCGATCGGGCTGGACGCCGCCGGCCGCGCACGCTGGGCGCGCAGCATGTTCACGGTGGAGGCGCATGTGCGCTATCTGGCGGAAATCCCTGATGGAAAAGAGATTTCGGTTGCGACGTGGCTGATGGGCGCCGACGACAAGCGCGTGCTGGCGTTCAGCGCGCTCTACGCCGAGGGCGCCGAGGCGCCGGCCGCCACGCATGAGGCGCTCTATCTCTGCGTCGACACCGGGACGCGCCGCGCCGGCGTCTGGCCCGGCCCGGTGCGGGCGGCGCTCGACGCGATGATCGCCGGGCACGCCGCCGCACTGATGCCCGAAGGCGCCGGCGCGGCGCTGGGGCCGCACCGGCTCAAGATTAGTTAGACAAGAACGACAGAGGCTTGCGGGAAGTTTCTCGCAAACTGGTTCATTTCACGCTCGGTGATTTCGAGGTCGAACTCGGCGTATTCCTCACCGTCGCGTCGGGCCTGGACGAGGCCGTGCGAATGCAGCCACGCCGCAGCGCGGCCGTCGCCCACGCCGACGCGCGCGACGGCGGCATGGCGGGGCTCGGGCAGCGCGGCGTCGATGGCGGCGAGCAGGGCGTCGACCCCCTGCCCCGTCAGCGCCGACACCGCGAAGGCGCCGCCGTCGCGCGCAGCCTGCCCTTCGGCGTCGGCCCGCACCGCCTCGGGCAGCAGGTCGAGCTTGTTGCGGGCCTCGATCATCGCGTCGAGCCTCGCCTGCTCGACGCCCAGCTCGTCGAGCACGTCGAGCACGTCCGCCCGCTGCGCCTCGGTCTCGGCGTGCGAGACGTCGCGGACGTGAACGATGACGTCGGCCTCCAGCACCTCCTCCAGCGTGGCGCGGAAGGCGGCGACGAGCTGGGTTGGCAGTTCGGAGATGAAGCCCACCGTGTCCGACAGCATCACGACGCGGCCCGAAGGCAGCGTCACCTTGCGCAGGGTCGGGTCGAGCGTGGCGAAGAGCATGTCCTGCGCCAGCACCTCCGCCGAGGTGAGCCGGTTGAACAGGGTCGACTTGCCGGCGTTGGTGTAGCCGACGAGCGCGACGACCGGATGCGGCGCCTTGCGCCGGGCCTTGCGGTGAAGTTCGCGCGTCTGCACCACGCCTTCCAGCTGGCGCTTGATGCGGGTGATCTTCTCGTCGATGGCGCGGCGGTCGGCCTCGATCTGCGTCTCGCCCGGGCCGCCCATGAAGCCGGCGCCGCCGCGCTGGCGCTCAAGGTGCGTCCAGCTGCGCACGAGGCGCGACTTCTGGTAGCTCAAATGCGCGAGCTCGACCTGAAGCACGCCCTCCCGCGTGCTCGCGCGGGCGCCGAAGATCTCCAGGATGAGTCCGGTGCGGTCGAGCACCTTCGCCTTCCAGGCGCGTTCGAGGTTGCGCTGCTGCACGGGCGTCAGCGCGCCGTCTACGACGACGAGCTCCGCCTCGGCCTCCTCGACGCGGACGCGGATTTCATCGATCTTGCCCTCGCCGAGCAGCGCGTTGGCGCGCATCGTCGCCACCGTGGCGATCTCCGCGCCGACGATGTCGAGGTCGAGCGCCTCGGCGAGACCGACGCACTCCGCAAGCGCGCCTGCGGGGTCGCGCCGCTTGGCGCCCCGGCTCTTGATCGCGGGATGGACGACCAGAGCGCGCGTCCGCGCGCTCCGGTCAGAGGGGGCCGAGTCGGGCCCCTCGCCCTCAGGAGGCTTCGTCGCCGTCATAGAGATTGATCGGCTGCGACGGCATCACCGTCGAAATCGCGTGTTTGTAGACAAGTTGCGATTGTCCGTCGCGGCGGAGCAACACGCAGAAATTGTCGAACCACGTAATTACACCCTGAAGCTTCACGCCGTTCACCAGAAAAATGGTGACGGGCACCTTGTTCTTGCGCACATGGTTGAGGAAAGTGTCCTGCAAGCTCTGTTTTTCTTGGGCCATTTTGAGTCTGCCTGTTTTGTTTTGTGGTCGTCACGAACGTCATGCGACGCGCTGTAAACATGACCTGACGCGCGGCGATATTCCAGCCCCTTTCGCACCTGCACAAAAGCCGTGTCAATTGTGCGACTCCCTTTCGCGCCGTCAGAAGAAGTCGACGCTCACGCGGAACATCTGTTCCACCTGCTTCACCGCGTCGCGCAGCGCGAACACGACCAGCGTGTCGCCTTCATTGATGGTGAGGTCGCCCTCGGGCATCCGCAAGCCCTGCTTCGTCATGACGGCGCCGACCAGCGCGCCGCTTGGAAAGCCGGCCTCGCGCAGCCGCTTGCCGGCGATGGGCGACGTCACCAGCACCTGCGCCTCGATCACCTCCGCCTCGCCCTCGCCGATCGAGTAGACCTGCCGGATGCGCCCGCGCCGCACATGCCGCAGGATCGAGGAGACGGTGGTGGCGCGCGGGTTGATCGTGGCGTCGACGCTGAAGGCGCCGGCGAGGTCGAAGAACACCGCGTCGTTGGTCAGCGCGATGGAGAGCCGGCAGCCGAGCTGCTTGGAGAGCGCGCAGGCGAGCAGGTTGGTCTTGTCGTCGTCGGTCAGCGCCAGCACGGCGTCGGCCTCGGCGATGCCGGCCTCCTCCAGCAGCGCCGGGTCGAGCGCATCGCCGTTCAGCACCACGGTCCGGCGCAGACGGTCGGCGGCGCGCTCGGCGCGGGCGCGGTCGCGCTCGACCATCTTGCAGCGCACGCCGCGCGGGTCGGCCTCCAGCAGCTCCGCCACGGTCTGCCCGACATTGCCGGCGCCGATGATCACGACGCGGCTCGCCGGCGGCTCCTCCCGCCCGAAGATCGAGATGGCGCGGCGCACGTCGGCCTTGGCGGCGAGCACGTAGACGTCGTCTCCGGCGTAGAGCTGGTCGCTCGGCTCCGGCGTCATCAGCTTGGCGCCGCGCCGCACGCCGACGACGATGGCCTTGAGCGTGCTGAACAGCTCGGTGAGCTGGCGCAGCGGCGTGTTGATCACCGGGCATTCGTCGGGCAGCCGCAGCGCGAGCAGCTGCGCCTCGCCCTCGACGAATTCGTGGGTGTCGAAGGCGGCCGTCGCCGACAGCCGCGACAGCGCCACCTTGGCGACCTCGCGCTCGGGCGAGATCACCACGTCGAGCGGCATGTGGTCCCGCCGGAAGAGGTCGGACCAGCGCGCCTCGAGGTAGTTCTGGGCGCGGACGCGGGCGATCTTGCTCGGCACGCTGAACACCGAATGCGCCACCTGGCAGGCGACCATGTTGACCTCGTCGAGATGGGTCGCGGCGATCAGCATGTCGGCGTCGCGGGCGCCGGCGCGCTCCTGCACGTCGGGGTGGCTGGCGTGGCCGGCGACGCCGCCCACGTCGAAGAGCTCGGAGACCTGGCGCACGAGCTCGCCGTTCACGTCGATCACCGTGACGTCGTTGCCCTCCTCGGCGAGGCGCTTGGCGATCTGGCTGCCGACCCGGCCGGCGCCGCAGACGATGACTTTCACGGGCGCGTCTCCCTCGGCTTGGCCGTCACGACTGCGCCTGGCTCTCTAGTTCCTCAAGGCAGGCGATGCGCGCGCCGCTGCGCGAGGTGGTGGTGACGCCGAGCAGCTTCAGCTTGCGATGCAGCGCGCTGCGCTCCATGCCGACGAAGCTCGCCGTGCGCGAGATGTTGCCGCCGAAGCGGTTGATCTGGGCGATGAGATACTCGCGCTCGAACACTTCGCGCGCCTCGCGCAGCGGCAGGCCGGCGACGAGCCCGCCGAGGCCGCTGCGCGCGTCTCCGTTCGACGAGGCCGGGTCGGCGGCGATGTCGGAGGCCTCGATGCGCGGCCCCTCGCTGATGATCAGCAGGCGCTCCACGAGATTCTTGAGCTGGCGCACGTTGCCGGGCCAGTCGAGCGTCTGCAGCATCGCCAGAGCCTCGCCGGTGAAGGGACGGCGCGCGAGGCCCTCGGCGGCGGCGAAGCGCTCGGCGAAATAGGCCACCAGCGCGGGGATGTCGTCGCGGCGCGCGTCGAGCGGCGGCGTCTCGATCGGCACGACGCTCAGGCGGTGGAACAGGTCTTCGCGGAAGCGGCCTTGCGCGATCTCGGCGGCGAGGTCGCGGTTGGTGGCGGAGACGACGCGCACGTCCACCCTCACCACCTCCGCGCCGCCGGGCCGGGCGAAGGCGTTGTCGGTGAGCACGCGCAGGATGCGGCTCTGGGTGCCGGCGGGCATCTCGCCGACCTCGTCGATGAAGAGGACGCCGCGGTGGGCGCGCTCGAAGAGGCCGGGCGCGAGGCGGCCGTCCTCCAGCACGCGGCCGAACAACACCTCCTCCATGGCATGCGGCTCGATGGCGGCGGCGTTGGCGACGACGAAGGGGCCGCCTGCGCGGTCGGAGAGCTGATGGATGCGGCGCGCGGCGATCTCCTTGCCCGAGCCCGGCGGGCCGGAGAGCAGCACGCGGCTCTGGGTGCGGGCGACGCGGGCGATCTTCTGGCCCAGCGAAACCATGGCGTGACTGTCGCCGATCATCACCGCCTCGGCGGCCTCGCGGGCGCGCAGGGCGGCGTTCTCCAGCCGCAGGCGGTTGGCCTCGATGGCGCGGCGGGCGACGACGAGAAGCTGGTCGGCGCTGAAGGGCTTCTCCACGAAGTCGTAGGCGCCCTGCTGGATCGCGGCGACGGCGATCTCGATGTTGCCGTGGCCGGAGATGATGACGACGGGAATGTCGGGGTTGTCGCGCTTGAGCGACTTCAGCACTTCGATGCCGTCGAGGCGGCTGCCCTGCAGCCAGATGTCGAGGATCACGAGCGCCGGGGCGCGCGCGGCCACGGCGGCGAGCGCGCCGTCGGCGTCGCTGGCCTCGCGGGCGACATGGCCCTCGTCGGAGAGGATGTCCGCGATCAGCGCGCGGATGTCGGCCTCGTCGTCTACGATCAGAATGTCGCTCATGTCGCGTCCTGCGCCATCTCTTCGTCCTCGTTCGATGCGCCGGCGGCTTTCGCGCCGGTCGCAGCCCCACTCGATGCGCCGGCGGCTTTCGCGCCGGTCGCGGCCCCACTCGATGCGCCGGCGTCTCGCGCGTCGGTCGCTGGGCTGGGCGGTGCGCCGGCGTCTGGCGCGCCGGTCGCGGATAGCCTTGCCGCGCCGGGGCCTTCCCGCCCGGTCGCGGGCCTGCCGGACGCGTCCTGTGCGTGATCGGGAGACGGGCCGTGCGGCAGCCTGAGCGTCGCCATCGCGCCGCGCCCCCCCGGCGCGTCGGCGTCCGGCGCGTCGTCGAGCAGCAGCGCGCCGCCGTGCTGTTCGGCGATCTTGCGGCAGATCGCCAGCCCCAACCCGGTGCCGCGCGCCCGCGTGGTCACGTAGGGTTCGGTGAGCCGCGGCCGCTCCGCCGCCGGCAGGCCGGGGCCGTTGTCGATGATCGACGCCCAGACCGACGCGTCGTCGCGGCCGATCACGACGCGCACCGCGCCGGGCGCGGGCGCGACGCCGGCGGCCTTCTCCTGCGCGATGCGCTCCTGCACCGCCTCCACGGCGTTCTTCACGAGGTTTGTCAGCGCCTGCGAGATCAGCCCGCGGTCGATGCGCGCCGGCGCCGGCTCGACGCCCTCGACGACGACCGGCGCCTCGCTCTGGGCCTCGTTCTGAAGGAGGGCGGCGGCGCGGGCGATGGCGGCGAGGTCCTCGTCGCGGCGCTCGGGCTCGGGCATCCGCGCGAACTGCGAGAAGGCGTCGACCATGCGGCGGATGTCGCCGGCCTGCCGGGCGATCACGTCGGCGTACTGGTCGAGCGCGGCGCGGTCGGCCTCGTCGAGCTTGCGGAACTTGCTCTTGAGGCGGTCGGCGGAGAGCTGGATCGGCGTGAGCGGGTTCTTGATCTCGTGGGCGATGCGGCGGGCGACGTCGCCCCAGGCGGCGGCGCGCTGGGCG
>CAYGUQ010000142.1:0-8912 GCA_964352995.1 uncultured Rhodobacterales bacterium | reverse complement strand
GTGAGGCCGCCCGCCATGCCCGCCGCGAAGATCGCGCCGTGGCGCTGGTTCGCGCTGACCGAGGCGGGCGCCGCGCTCATGCCCGAGGCGCAGGCGGCCGGCGCCGAGATCACCCGGCGCACGCTCGCGCCGCTGTCGGCGCGGGATCAGGCGCGGCTGATCGGGCTGCTGCGCCGCATCGCGGACTAGGCGGGTCCGGCGGCGCGCAACGCGGCCGTCCCGGCGGCGTCCACCGCGAGCCCGTCCGGCCCCTCGACCACCGCCACGCCGAACAGCCCGCGCGCCTGCGCGACGGCGTAGCGGCCGAGCCGCACGTCCTCCAGCACCTCCGCCGGCGGCCGCTCGAAGGGCGGGCCGTAGCCGCCGCCGCCGGGCGTGCGCACCCGCACGCTGTCGCCGGGCGCCATCGCGATGTCCTGCTCCTTGGAGAGGTGCGGCGGGACATGGACGACGCCGCCGCGCACCACCGCCACCTCGTTGCGCGCGCCGTCGCCGCCGCCCAGCGCGCCCTGCGGCCCGACGCGGCCATGGTCCATCACGAAGGAGGCGCGCGCCGCGCCACGCCGCAGCTCCAGCTCGTACTCCACCCCGAAGCCGCCGCGCCGCCTGCCCGCGCCGCCGGAGCCCTCGCGCAGCGCGTAGCGCCGGTAGAGCACTGGGAACTGCTGCTCCATAATCTCGATCGGCGGGGCCTTCGAGATGCCGATGGTTGAGCAGCCGTTGGTCAAGCCGTCATGGTCGGCGTTCCCGCCGTAGCCGCCGCCCGAGAGCTGGTACATGACGAAGCCGCGGCCGCGCGCGGGGTCCCATCCGCCCAGCGCGAAGTTTCCGGAGGTGCCGGCGGGCGCCGCAGTGACGCGGCCCGGCAGGGCGGGGGCGAGCGCGGCGAACACGGCCTCGGCGATGCGCTGCGAGACCTCAGCCGCGCAGCCGCTGACAGGGCGCGGATAGCGCGCGTCGAGGAAGGTGCCCTCAACGCCCGTCACCGTCAGCGGCTCGAAGGCGCCGGCGTTCATCGGCGCGTCGGGGAAGATGTGCCGTATCGCGAGGTAGACCGAGGAGAGCGTCGTCGCCAGCACGCTGTTCATCGGCCCCATGCAGGGCGGGCTGGAGCCGGCGAAGTCGAAGACGAGCCCGTCGCCCTCTCGCGTGACGGCGAGGCGGATCTCCAGCGGCGCGTCCACCACGCCGTCGCTGTCGACGATGGCCAGCCCCTCGTAGCGTCCGGGCGGGATGATCGCGACGGCGGCGCGCATCTGCTCGGCGGCGCGGCGGCGCAGCTCGGCGACGGCGGCGCGCACGGTCGCGTCCCCGTAGCGGTCGAGCAGGGCGTCGAGCCGCGCGGCGCCGACCGCCAGCGCCGCCGCCTGCGCCTTGACGTCGCCGATGCGCTGTTCGGCGACGCGCACGTTGGAGCAGATGATCGCGTAGATCTCCGCATCCATCTCGCCGCCCTTGAAGAGCCGCACCGGCGGCAGGCGCAGCCCCTCCTGCTCCACCGCCGTCGCGGAGGCCGAGAAGCCGCCCGGCACCGCGCCGCCGATGTCGGGCCAGTGGCCGGTGTTGGAGAGCCAGCAGAAGATCTCGCCGTCGCGGTAGTGCGGCCGGGCGAAGCGCACGTCCATCAGGTGCGTGCCGCCGAGATAGGGGTCGTTGACGATGTAGACGTCGCCCGGCGCCGGGGCCGCGGCCTCTCCCGCGGCGATCATCTCGATCAGCCGCCGCGTGGAGAACTGCATGGTGCCGACGAAGACCGGCAGGCCGCCGGCCCCCTGCGCGATCAGCGCGCCGTCCTCGGCGGCGTAGATCCCATCGGAGCGGTCGTTGGCCTCGGCGATCACCGGCGAGAAGGCGGCGCGCGAGAAGCTGAGGTCCATCTCGTCGCAAATCTGCTGCAGGCGGGCCTCGATGACGGTGAGGGTGATCGGATCGAGATCCATTGCGTCAGCCTCCGGCGCCGAGGGCGATGAGGATGTTGCCGTCGCGGTCGCCGTTGGCGCGGTCTCCGGGCTCCACGACGATGGTGGCGTCCATCTGCTCCAGGATCGCGGGGCCGTCGAGCGCGACGTCGGCGGGCAGGCGCTCGCGCGCGTAGACCGGCGTCTCGCGCCAGCCGCTCTCGAACCAGACCCGGCGCAGGCCGGTCTGCGCCTCGGCCGCGGTCGCGGCGCGCCCCGATGGGTCGATCAGGGTCGAGAGGTCCACCTCCGGCCGCGCGCCGATCACAGAGGTGACGACGTTGACGAGGTTCACCGGCGTCGCGTCGAGCCTGACCTGGAAGCGGCGGAAATAGGCCTCGTCGAAGCGCGCCCGAAGCTCGTCCCGGCCAGGCGCGGCGCCCTCGAGCGGCACGCGCAGCACGTGGGTTTGGCCGACGAACTGCATGTCGACGGCGTGCAGCCGCGTCACGCCGGCCACGCCCACGCTCTCCTTCGCGATCAGGCGCGCGCCCTCGTCGGCCTGCTCCGCGAAGATCTCGCGCAGGCGCGCCATGTCGAGCGCGTCGAGCGGGCGGTTGAGGGTGGTGACGAAGTCGTGCCGCAGGTCGGCGACCACGCAGCCCAGCGCGTTGGTGACGCCCGGCCGGGCGGGAACCAGCACGCGCGGCACGCCGAGCTCGCGCGCGATGGCGACGCCGTGCAGCGGCCCCGCGCCGCCGAAGGCGAAGAGCGCGAAGTCCCGCGGGTCCTCGCCCAGCGAGACCGAGACCATCCGCACCGCGCCCGCCATCACCGTGTTCGCAACGCGCAGCACCGCCGCCGCGGCGCCCTCGGCGTCGAGCCCCAGCGGCGCGCCGAGCTTCGCGGCGAAGACCTCGCGCAGCGCCGCGACCGACGGCGCCGTCTCGACGGCCAGCAGCCGCGCGGGGTCGAGCCGGCCGAGCAGGAGGTTGGCGTCGGTGATGGTCGGCTCGGTTCCGCCGCGGCCGTAGCAGATCGGCCCCGGCACGGCCCCCGCGCTCTCGGGGCCGACCCGCAGGAGCCCCGCCTCGGTGATGCGCGCGATCGAGCCGCCGCCTGCGCCGACGGTGCGCACGTCCACCATCGGGACATGGATCGGCATCGCGTACTCGACCTCGATCTCGCTGGAGACCGCCGGCCGCGCGCCGCGGATCAGCGCGACGTCGGTGGAGGTGCCGCCCATGTCGTAGGTGATGAGGTCGGGCTCGCCGGCGCGACGCCCGGTGTAGGCGGCTGCCATCACGCCCGAGGCGGGCCCGGACATCACCGTCTTGGCGGCCTCGCGCCCCACGAAGCGCGACGAGACCATGCCGCCGTTGCCGTTGACCACCAGCATGTCGGAGCGGTAGCCGCGCGCGGCGAGCTCGTCGCTCAGGCGGCGCACGTAGCGCTCCAGCAGGGGCTGGACGGAGGCGTTCACCGCCGCGGTGACGCCGCGCTCGAACTCCCGGCTCTCCGAGAGCAGGGCGTGGCCGAGGGTCACGAAGTCGTTCGGCCAGACCTCGCGAACGATCTCTCCGGCGCGCAGCTCATGGGCGGGGTTGGCGTAGGCGTGCAGGAAGTGGACGACGACCGCTTCGCAGCCGGAGGCCAGCAGCGCCTCGGCCGCGGCGCGCGTGGCGGTCTCGTCGAGCGGGACGACCACGGCGCCTTCGGCGTCCATCCGCTCGGGAACCTCAAGGCGCAGGTCGCGGGGGATGATCGGGCGAAACGCGCCGGTCATGCCGTAGGGCTGCGGGCGGGTGCGGCGGCCGAGCTCCAGCACGTCGCGGAAGCCCGCGGTGGTGACGAGGCCGGTGCGCGCCAGCCGCCGCTCCAGCACGGCGTTGGTGGTGACGGTCGTGCCGTGGACGATCAGGTCGAGCGCGGGGAGGTCGGCCCCGGCGGCGCCGAGCGCCGCGAGCACGCCATGGGCCTGGTTCTCCGGCGTCGAGGGCCGCTTGGCGAGCCGGACCGTTCCACTGTCGAGATCGAGCAGGACCAGATCCGTGAAGGTGCCGCCGACGTCCACGCCGGCCACCACGCCGAGCCTGCCGCCGCGTGTTTCGCCGCTCGCCACCGCCGTCCCTCCGCGCCGCCTCTGATCGTATGTATGCATACGAACCTGCCGGCATCAATCCGCCTTCGTCGACGGCGGCGGCGCTCCGGGACTCCGCCGCCGCGCCGGCGCTCGCCGTGGGACTTCGAGACGCTATGCGGCCTGCTTCGCGAGGCCGGCGGCGGCGAGGGCGGCCGCGCAGGCCAGACCGAGCGAGGCCAAGCCGTTCCACGCCGCCATGGAGAGCCCAAGCAGCGACCATGGCACCTCGTCGCAGCGGGCGATCGGCGCGTTGCGGATCTGGTCGAGCAGCGCGTCGGTGCTGAGCCCGGCGATCGGCCCGGAGGAGCAGGTCGCCAGCCCCTCCCACCAGCCCTGCTCTACGCCGACATGGAACATCGCGACGCCGGCGCCGCCGAGGAGCGCGAGCGCCGCCAGCGCGACCGCCCAACGCCAGCCGAACCACGCCCCCACGCCGGCCAGCGCCACGGCGGCGACGTGCGGCCAGCGCTGCCAGACGCAGAGGGTGCAGGGCGCGAGGCCCTCGACGAACTGGAACCAGAGCGCCGCCGCCAGCAGCAGCGCCGACGCCGCCGCGACCAGCGCGCCGAGCGCGCGCGGGCCGGCGATGGTCACGCCAGCCATCGCACGGCGAGGAAGCCGCCGAAGAGCAGTACGATCGACAGCGTCGCCAGCAGGCCCAGCCGCCGCTCGATGAACTCGCGCATCTGCGGCCCGAACTTCCACAGCAGCCAGGCGATGAGGAAGAACCGCAGGCCGCGCGCGATGACGCTCGAGATGGTGAACACCCAGAAATCGAGGCCGGTCGCGCCCGAGAAGATCGTGATCACCTTGTAGGGAAACGGCGTCACGCCGGCGAACAGCACCGCCCAGGCGCCGTAGTCGTTGAAGGTGAGCGCCATCTCCGCGAACTGATCGAGCTTGCCGTAGAACGCCAGCACCGGCTTGCCGACTTCCTCAAGCAGGAACGCCCCCAGGCCGTAGCCCGCGACGCCGCCCAGCACCGAGGCGACGGTGCACACCGCCGCGATGCGGAAAGCCCGTTCCGGCCGAGCCAGGATCATCGGGATGAGCAGGATGTCGGGCGGAATCGGGAACACCGAACTCTCGACGAAGCTGACCGCCGCGAGCGCCCACAGGGCGTAGGGCGTCTGCGCCAGCCGCAGCGTCCAGTCGTAGAGAGAGCGCAACATGGGCGAACGCTTAGCGGGCTCTTCGGCGCCGCGCAATCTCTGTTGCGGCGCAGCGATCACGCGGTCGGGAGCGTCATTTCGGCGATCACCAGCATGCGGTCGTCGGGGTCGCGCCGCTCGCGCATCCCCAGCTTCCGCGCAAGCCCGCGCATGGGCGCGTTGGAGCGCAGGATGGAGCCCCAGACGCGCCTGACGCCGATCTCCGGCGCGGCGTCGAGCACGGTCTCCAGCGCGATGCGGCCGAGGCCCTGGCCCTGCAGCCGCGAGGCGACCGAGACGGCGAACTCAGCGCCGTCGCCCTCGCGGTCGCGCATCAGCCTTGCGCCGGCGACGAGGGTTTCCGGAGCGTGTTCGGGCGTCAGGACGAGCGCGAGGTCGCGCTCGGGGTCGACGTCGCAGAGCTTGCGGGCGAGCGGCAAGGGCAGGCGGGGCAGGGCGGCGAGCAGGCGCGACAGGCGGTCGTCGGGGTCCTGCTCGGCGTAGGCGCGCACCAGCGCCTCGGCGTCGCCGACGACGAGCGGGCGGATCAGGTAGCGCGACCCGTCTCGCCCCTCGGCCCGCCAGAGGCGCGGGCCGAGCCGTTCGGCCGCCGCCACCGGCTCACTCGGCGGCGACGGGCGCCTTCGCGGCCTGCAGCCAGCGCCACATCCTGAGCGGCGTCATCGGCATGTCGACATGGCGCACGCCGGCCTCCCACACCGCGTCGAGCGCGGCGTTGGTGACTGCTGCGAGCGCGCCGACCGTGCCCGCCTCGCCGCAGCCCTTCATGCCGATGGCGTTGGCGGTGGAGGGCGTGCCCTCGTGGTGGAACGGCATCATCGGCGCGTCGTCGGCGCGCGGCATCGCGTAGTCCATCAGCGAGGCCGAGACGAGCTGGCCGTCCTCGTCCCACACCACATGCTCGGTGATGGCCTGCCCGATGCCCTGCACCACCCCGCCATGCACCTGGCCCTGCGCCAGCGTCGGGTTCATCAGCACGCCGAAATCGTCGACAACGGTGTACTTGACCACACGGGTCACGCCGGTCTCGGGATCGACCTCGACCTCGGCGAAATGGGCGCCGTTGGGGTAGGAGCGGCCGGGCACGACGGTCTCGCGCTCCTCGGTCAGCAGGTCGTGGCGGCCCTTGGCGCGGGCCTTCGCGACCACGTCCATCACGCCGAGCGTCCGGTCGGTGCCGGCGACGCGGAACTGCCCGTCGGCGAACTCGATGTCGGCGGCGGCGACTTCGAGCTCCTCGCCGGCGAAGGGCTTCACGCGGTCGACCCACGCGTCGGCGGCGCCCTGGATCGAGCTGCCCTGCATGGTCACGGAGCGCGAACCGCCGGTGCCGCCGCCATGGGCGATGCGGTCGGTGTCGCCCTGCACGAGGCGGATCTTGTCGAAGGGCACGCCGATGCGGTCGTGCAGGAACTGCGCGAACACCGTCTCGTGGCCCTGCCCGTTGGACTGGGTGCCGACATAGAGGTCGATGCCGCCGTCGTCGGCGAACTCGATCCGCGTCGTCTCGTTCTGATCGCCAAGGATCGACTCGATGTAGTAGGCGAGGCCGAGCCCGCGCATCTTGCCCTGCGCCGCGCTCGCGGCCTTGCGCGCGGCGAAGCCGGCGACGTCGGCCTCCTTCAGCGCGCGGTCGAGCACGCGGTTGAAGTCGCCCACGTCGTAGTTCTCGCCGACGCAGGTCATGTAGGGAAACTCGGTGATGAAGTTCTTGCGGCGCAGAACCAGCGGATCGACGCCCAACTCGCGCGCGCAGAAGTCCATCAGCCGCTCCATGGCGTAGATGGATTCGGGCCGGCCCGCGCCGCGGTAGGCGTCCACCGGCGTAGTGTTGGTGAAGGTGCCCTTCACGTTCACATAGAAGGTCTGGACGTCGTAGACGCCTGTCAGCACCTTCGAGGCGACGACGGAGGGGATGTAGACGGCGAAGGCGCTGAGATAGGCGCCGAGCCCGGCGAAGGTGGTGAAGCGCACGGCGGTCAGCTTGTGGTCGGCGTCGAAGGCGGCCTCGGCGCAGGTGACGTGGTCGCGGCCCATGACGTCGGTCAGCATGCCCTCGCTGCGCTCTGAGATCCACTTGACCGGCCGGCCGAGCTTCATGGCGGCGTGCGCCACCGCGAAGTGCTCGGGGTAGTTGAAGGTCTTCATGCCGAAGCCGCCGCCGACGTCGGGGTGGGTGACGCGCACCTGCTCGGGCTTGAGGCCCAGCTTCTTGGCGAGCTCGGCCTTGAGGTCCCAGGGTCCCTGGCCGTTCATCGCGACGTGCAGGCGCCCGCCCTCCCAGGTCGCGACGGCGCCGCGGGTCTCCATCGGGTTGGCGACGACGCGGTTGTTGATGAGGTCGAGGCTCACGGTGTGCGCGGCCGCCTTGAAGGCGGCGTCGGTAGCGGCCTCGTCGCCCATCCCCCAGTCGAAGCAGAGGTTGCCGGGGGCCGACTCATGAAGCTGCGGCGCTCCTTTCGCCAGCGCGCCGGCGGTGTCGGTCACGGCCGGCAGGTCGCTGTAGGAGACGACGACGAGTTCGGCGGCGTCGCGGGCCTGCGAGAGGGTCTCGGCGACGACGCGGACGACGGCCTCGCCGACATGGCGCCCGCGGCCGGTCGCCAGAACGGGGCGCGGCGGGCGGGGGCACATGGAGCCGTCGCGGTTCTCCAGCTGCGCTGCGTCCATGTCGTTGACGAGATGGCCTTCGAGGTCGGCCGCCGTGATCACCGCAAGCACGCCCGGCGCCGCGCGCGCGGCCTCGACGTCGATCTCCTCGATCTCCGCATGGGCGACCGTCGCGCGCACGAACACCGCGCGGGTCTCGCCGGCGTGGCGGATGTCCTCGACATAGGAGCCCTTGCCGCGGAGGAAGCGGGCGTCCTCGACGCGGGAGGCGGGCTGGCTGAGACCGAACTTCGTCATCTGGGCGATCCTTGGGCTCTGGCGAGAGAGGCGACGATGGCGCATCGGGGCGCGGGCGACAACTAGACTTCCGCGCAGGAAAGTCGACGCTGCGGGGCGCCGCGACCTCGGGCTGCATTGCCTGCGGCGACCGGGGCGCGCAGGACCATGACAAAGATCACAACAACCGCAGAACGACAGGGGAATCGCCATGGCTGAAGACGTCGTCATCCTCGACGGGGCGCGCACGCCCATCGGAACCTTCGGCGGCGCGCTCGCCGGGACGCCGCCGACCGAGACCGCCGCCCATGTCGTCCGGCACGCGCTGGAGCGCTCGGGCGTCGAGGGCCGCCAGATCGGCCATGTCGTCTTCGGCCACGTCATCAACACCGAGCCGAAGGACATGTATCTCGCGCGCGTCGCGGCGGTGAACGGCGGCGTGCCGGTGGAGGCCCCGGCGCTGACGCTGAACCGGCTCTGCGGTTCGGGCGCGCAGGCGGTCGTCTCGGCGGCGCAGCACCTGATGCTCGGCGACGTGGACTTCGCCGTGGCCGGCGGCGCGGAGTCGATGTCGCGCAGCCCCCACGCCTGGCAGGCGGCCCGCGCCGGCGTGAAGATGGGCGACGCGAAGATGCTCGACATGATGGTCGGCGCGCTCAGCGACCCGTTCGAGGGCATCCACATGGGCGTCACCGCCGAGAACGTCGCCAGCGAGCACCAGATCTCGCGCGCGGAGATGGACGCCTTCGCGCTGGAGAGCCAGAAGCGCGCCGCCGCCGCCATCGCCGACGGCCGCTTCAAGGGCCAGATCGC